>JAQXIY010000101.1 GCA_029008035.1 Lachnospiraceae bacterium | reverse complement strand
TAACGCAATTCCTTCCATCAAGTACAATACCGTATTTACCACCGGTGTCTTGGCAGAAATGCACAAACATAGTGTGGAAAAAACAGAAAACGGAATTGTCAGATACATATTGAACAACATCTTTCCTCGATACAGCACTTTCTTATTGATGGGCAGACTCTGGACAATCCAGAAGTTTTTTCCCTCCAGGGAAGGGGAGCAAGCCGTTGTAGGCACCATTCCTATAAAGAAATACACAATCAGAGGAATCGCCGGGTATAGCATCTCCTTTGAAATGGGCGCTCCTTGCAACACTGTCGCAATCAGATTGTCTACTCCCACGAAGAGCGCAATAACTCCCACCAGAAAAGCCAACAGTTCACCCATCAATACATTGGTCATATACACCGTGGATCCCATGAGTCGCTTAAACTCTTTAAAGGCAATGGTATTTACCAAGTTTCTCTTCTTCTGAGCAGTCATCTTGTATGCTTTGGATGCCCCGTGAGACTTTAACTTTGAATTGATTTCTCTGTAGGACTTTCCTCCCGGAATAAAAATCAACTCAAACAAAATCACAGATACGCCCACCAGAAGAAACATATCCCCAATGTGAAAACCATTCACTGCTCCCGCAAACCATTTTACCGGCCAATAGAAGCTACCTATTGTCCCGGTTACATCGGAAACAGTCTCCAGAACCACCTCTACCTGATCATTTTTAAAGATTCCCTCAATGATAAATCTAAGAGAGAAGCAAAAGATAACAAAGATAAACACCAGGATAGTCTGAACAATATTGGTCTTTTTGAATCCCGAGCTCACCTTTGCAATCAAAAATCCAATAAAGGCGGCTACCAGCATTGGGATGATTGGAAGCACTAATGTAAGAATGATCCAAACGGGATATACCAATGCCGAAGTCTTCGCATAAAGTCCGTATCCTATCATCATGGACACAGAAATGCTCACATACCAAGGCAGGCTCTTGACATACATATACAAGAACTTATCCCCAGCAATGGTCTTTGCCTCAAAGGGAAGCGACATCAGCATATCGTATTCCTTAAAATTGAACAGATAACCATTGGTCTTAAATAAGGTAAACAAAAATGCAATGGCGGATATCATAACCGCGCACATTCCCGGTATTGCATCTGTGATGCCAATCTCTCCATAGCCAATGCACATCATAATACTATAGGCCATAATCATAGCGAATATGATGGTCATACCCACAATACCGCCTATCATTTGCTTTTTCTTTTTCTTATCTTTGGAGTACTTCAAGATATTACGCCAACTGGTGGAAAGCAATAATGTCTTAAGAAGCAATATATTTTTATTTTTCATCCACTACCTCCAAGAATACTTCCTCCAGTGACTGTCCATTTGTAAGTTCCTCCATGGTTCCGGATGCGATAATCTTACCCTGTTTGATGATAGCCACCTTGTTACACAGTTTCTCCGCAACATCCAATACGTGTGTGGAAAAGAACACTGCAGTTCCCTTGGCGCACATTTCTTTCATAATCTCTTTTAATATGTAAGTAGCCTTAGGATCCAATCCCACAAACGGCTCATCCAGCACCAAAAGCTTTGGCTCATGAATCAGGGCAGAAATGATTGCCACCTTTTGCTTCATTCCATGGGAATAAGAAGAAATCTGATCCCCCAATGCCTCGGTAATCTCGAACATATCTGCATACTTTTTAATACGCTCTTCTCTTTCCTTAGCACCGATGTCGAACACATCTGAGATAAAATTAAGGTATTGAATCCCTGTCAGATTCTCATAAATATCCGGATTATCAGGAATATAAGCTGTCACCTTCTTACACTCCATGGGTTCTGTCTTTACAGAATGTCCGTCAATGTAAATTTCACCTTCGGTAAAATCCAAAACGCCCACAACGGCACGGATGGTGGTGGACTTACCCGCTCCATTGTGTCCGATAAATCCGTAAATATCGCCACTCTCCACGGTAAGTGTTACATCATCTGCGGCTTTCTTCCCCTCTCCATATACTTTTGAATAATTCTTTATTTCTAACAAACCCATAATTTGCCTCCTTGATAAAATCTTGTTAATGATTATTCATTATAGTTAACGCCCATTATTTCCGCAAGAGTTTTTTAAAACACGTGTTATGTATCGAGCCATTAGGGACGGATACTAATGGCTCGAATGTCTGTCCCTATTGGCTCGAAAAAATGCCCCACCAAAATGAATTCTGCTCTCCATGATGAAATATGATATAGTAGTATCAATAGATATACAAAGTTATGGGGCTCTTGTGAACCACGAAAAGGGGTAAACAGTATGTGGATAAACAATGGATGGGTATTTCAGGAAAACGGAACATTTGCCAAAAGGGACATTGCCACCCGGAAAGACAAAATTGCAGACACATCCGATGATGAGCGGGTCATCGACGCAGAGAACTTGTATGTAATCCCCGGCCTGACGGACATTCATTTTCACGGCTGTATGGGATACGATTTCTGCGATGGCACGAAGGAGGCCTTGGATACCATAACAGAATATCAGCTTTCCCGAGGCATCACCACCATCTGTCCTGCGTCCATGACGTATGGAGAGGAACGCCTCACCGCAATCTTTCAAACTGTTGCAAACTATGACAACCGCAAAGGTTCTGAGATTGTAGGCATCAATATGGAAGGCCCTTTCATTTCACAGGAAAAGAAGGGGGCTCAAAATCCTATGTTCATACAGTCCCCGGATGTGAATATGTTTATCCGGTTACAAGAAGCAGCTCACGGTATGATTAAACTCTGCGACCTTGCTCCGGAATTGCCGGGGGCCATGGATTTTATACAAAGACTTGCCAAAGATGTACAAATTTCTCTTGCCCACACCGATGCGGATTATGAAACAGCTATGGGTGCTTTCCATGCCGGCGTATGCCACGTCACCCACCTATACAATGGTATGAACCCATTTCACCACAGGGAACCCGGTGTTGTGGGTGCTGCCAGTGACTTTACCGACGCCTACGTGGAACTTATCGGAGACGGCATCCATGTAAGCCCTGCCTCTGTACGATCCACCCTTAAGATGATAGGAGAACAACGTCTGGTTCTTATCAGCGACAGTTTGCGCTCCTGCGGCATGTCTGACGGACAATATGAGCTGGGCGGTCAGGCAGTGTTCAAGAAGGGCAAATACACCACTCTGGCTGACGGCACTTTGGCAGGTTCCTCTGTGGATTTGATGGACGTTTTGAAAACCGTTGTTTTGGAAATGAACATTCCCCTGGAAACCGCCATTACCTGCGCCGCAGTGAACAGTGCCAAATCCATCGGTATTTATGACACATACGGAAGTCTGGAAAAAGGAAAACGTGCCAACATTCTGCTACTTGATAGAGATTTAAATCTAAAATACATAATAAAAGATGGTGTCATCTGTCACAGATTCTGACACCATCCATACGCTCACGCCGCTTCTTCCAAATCCCTGTCCAAAATTGACCTGAGTTTTTCCTTAATGATTCTGGTATTTTCCCCTGCCTGTATCGACAATGTACCCTCGATAATCAACTCCATCTCCAGGCACTCTGCTGAACAGTTTTTTGCTAACTTGCGAGAAATGGGTATACAGATCCAGTTGGCAATGATAGAACCATACAAGGTGGTAATCAATGCCAACGACATCCCTGCCCCAACAGCAGAAGCATCACTGCCCATGGTTCTCATCATATTAATCAGGCCAATCAGGGTTCCCACCATCCCCCAGGCAGGTGCATAGGAACCAAAATCTTCCCAGAATTGTACGCGCTTTCTATCACATTCATATTTGTGATTAAGTTCTGCCTCCATAATATCTCTTACCAGTTCCACATCAGTACCATCCACAATAAGGCTAATTCCTTTCTCAAGAAATGGATGGCTCAGCGTCCTGGCATGCTCTTCCAATGCCAGCAGGCCTTCTCTTCTTGCCATCTCTGACATTTCCAAAACTTCGTCTGAAATGGTATCTAAGTCACTTCCCTTTGTCTTAAATGCTTCTATAAACCCTTTTAGTCCATAGAGAAAATCATCAAAGGAGTCCGCCGTCATCAACACCGCAAAAAGTGTTCCTCCCATTGTCAAAATAAAGGAAGGTAAGTGTAGGTAATTCATAATGGTGGACAAACCACCATTGGTGGAAACACCAAAAATAATCGCCACAAAACAAAATAAGAATCCTGTTAATCCCGCTTTGTTTAATTTCATTTCCATTCCTCCAATCTCTTAATGTCATCATAGATTGTGTTGTTCTCTTCATCAATCTACGCTCCGTAGAATGAAAATGAAAATTTGTAGAATTATGTATAATCCACTATTTTCGTCTTTCTTCCAGCACCACCAGTACTACATACGCAACCAGTGTATACAGAACAGACAAAACAGCAATTGCCAGATTAGGGCCTATGGTAGACGTGTCATCCAACACCGCCATAATACAAATGACCGCACCAACCCCATCGATCAGACCCACAGGAATCACAATTTTTCTCAACAGGCTTATGACCTCTCTTGCCGTGCGCTTCCCCGACAAAAGCACTATTGCACCGCAGAGGCAAACCGGCATCAAAAGCGATGGCAAATCCAGATACCATATCAAGTGGGAGCAGGTAAATCCAAAAAACATCATCACTCCTGCCAGCAGTAATACCAACCCCATGATGACGGATATCACATTTCTCTTTCTCACCGCGGTGTTTTCCTCCAGCAGGCTGAGAATGTTATCCTCCGCTTTCTTTGTATATTCGCTGGGCGGCAGTTTCTCTCCGGACAGCAATTCATTCACACTGATGGAAAAAATCTGGCATAACGGATTGAGAGATGCCATATCCGGGACACCCTTTCCCGTCTCCCATTTGGACACTGTCTTGTCACTGATTTGCAGTCTCTCTGCCAGTTCCTTCTGGGTCATACCCTCTTCTTTTCTCATCTGTTGAATGAACAGTCCGATTTTTACCTGATCCATTTATCTCTCTCCTGCGTAAATATCCTGTTACCATTTACAATTCCCTGTGTGTTCCTTGCCGCAACATCATATATATTATCCTCTAAAGCTGTCATAACATCAACACTTTCTCTTGGATAACATGCCGGAAAAAATCAGGCCCGGAACAGATTTTGTCTGTTTCTGATAGGGTTTCCCAGCCAAAAACAACTGCTCTGTTTCAATTGTTCTAAGTTTTTCCTTTGCAACACCATAAGGATTTTCAGAGAGGATTACCATATCTGCAATCTTTCCCACTTCCAGACTGCCCCGTTCCTTTTCGTCAAAGGTCGCGTAATATCCGTTGTAAGTACACATACGCAGTGCCTCATAGACACTGATACTCTGCCCCTCAACGGGGTGATTCACCGCATTGTGAATCCAGAGCATGGGATCCGGATCGGTACACGGTGCATCGGATCCGGCAGAGACGACAATGCCATTTCCGACAAAATCTCCCACAGGATTTAAACGGCGATTTCTGTCAGCCCCCAGAATCTTTTCCAAATAGGCATCCGGTTCCTGTGGCCAGTTGATAAAGCTGGTCTGTATGGGCATTTGAATATGATAGTCTTTACAGATTCTAATGCCTTCCTCCGTGGGCAGGCAATCGTGAATAATGCCATGTCTGTGGTCTTCCCTTGGGAAATCATCCAGCGCCGCCTTCAGCGCCCTTGTGGCCTGGTCAAATGCAGCATCGCCGATGGCGTGCATCTCGATTTGAAGCCCTGCGCGATTGGCTTTCTTGCAAAATTCTGTCACCTGTTCATCCGTATGGTAAAGTACACCGGAATCCTGTGTCCCCTCATAGGGTTCCTTCATCGCCGCGTCCATAGAGCCAAAGCATCCGTCCAAGGCACATGCAAAGCATCCTCCGATACGGGGCAATTTCCTCTTGATTACCTTTTCCGGTGTCATAGACTGCATAAAAACACGAATCTGGAAGCCGGATTCTGCCCCTCTGGCCACGAAGCGCTCCATATCAACATCCAAGTCTCCGGTAAAGCCCACACCGCTTACCGTGTGCACCATGCCAATTCCCTTCGTTGCAAGGTAGTCCATGGCAGACTGCATATTTTTAATCAATGCAGGAATGGGAATCGCCGCAGTAATGTAATCGGATACGGCAAAGAAAGCATCCTGATTCATCTCTCCCGTATCCTCATGGTAGCCTCGCAGGTCTTTCACCTTCTCTTTTACAAGATTCAACAGAGCTGTATTGACAACGCAGGCATGCCCATCGTATTTGACAAAAAACACCGGCCTGTCCCCGGAGGCTTCATCTAACTCCTCCCGAGATATCAGTCTTCCATCAGATACGGAGTAGGGGGATGCGCCAAATGCAATTGCAATCTTAGCCTTGTCCGTTTTTAAAAATTCCCTCAATCTTTTCTGAATCTCTGCATTGCTTTTGGCATCCATTACATTTAACCCTGCATTGAAAGTAGCAAAGCTGGCAAAATGCATATGGGTATCTGCGAAAGATGGCACCAACGCCCGTTGCCCCAATGGCAAAATATCTGCCGATCCATATTGGTCCGGCAAATCATCTCCCACATAAACAATACGTCCTTCATCTTCCACCAGATACTTTGCCACTGTGTCGTTGTCATCACAGGTAATAATCGTTCCCTCATAGACCTTCATCTTAGTATCCCTCCCTTTACAATTCCAGTCTCATGGAAATCACTTCCTGATATCCCGTGTGGCGAGAGTTAAATCCTCTTGGGTTTCTTCCAAATTCTACAAATCCGGCTCTCTCATACATTGCTACCGCACCTTCATTTTCAGCCACAACTTCTAATTCCAGTTGGGTATAGCCCGCTTCCCTGGCACACTGAATGCAAGCCTCCGTAAGGGCTTT
>JAQXIY010000100.1 GCA_029008035.1 Lachnospiraceae bacterium | reverse complement strand
GGGTCAATGACCAGCAGTCTGGGGCGGAAGTCAATAATCGCTTGGCGCAATCGTTCATCATCCAGTGTCAGGTTACCATGCACCTCTTCATTTATGAAAGCGATATTTTGACAATCAGCACCACACCGTGTCAAGCGTGGCTTGATAGTGTCAGCAACACCATCTTCGGAGCATTGGTAGATTACACGCTGTGACCTGCCGAATGGCTGCCCATCCGGGGTTTTCCCTCCTTTGGAGAGTTCCGCAATCAGGTGCATCATCATGGTGGATTTTCCATCACCTGGATCACCCTGCAGGAGCGTTATCTTCCCCGTGGCAATGAATGGATACCACAGCCAGTGAACCGGAGATGGACGCACTTCGCTGTACAAAGTGAGCAGCCCCGCGCTCATATTCTCCTGCATTTTTTCACCCCCTTGCCGCTTACCATTTTCACTTGAATATAGTAGTAGCAGATTATGTGTTAATTATAGCAAATCAGTACCGATTTCACTGTAAACCATCTGTTTACAGACAACGTCGACTGTAAACTGATTGTTTACGAAAACAACTTCAGACCGCCCTATGGCTAGGGGTGTAGTAGTTATGCGGTCTTAGAATTTTTCTGGTGTATTTTCTTATACAAATCTACTTGCTATGTGTTTTTCTTCAAACTAATATGATAGTAACTTGTGCGGGCTGCGTTGAAAGTGAGGAACACATGGCAATAGACTATACCGCCCTTGGAAAGCGTATCAGCTATTTTCGAGGTATCAAAAAACTGTCCCAAGAGACAATGTGTGACAGGCTCAAACTCTCCCGTGAATACATAAGCTATATCGAAAACGGCACAAGAAAACCCAGCATTGACACGCTGGTTGATATTGCAAATGTTCTGGGTGTGTCCGCAGATGATCTATTGGTAGATAGTCTGAATCACTCCAGCTCCACCGCAGATTCAGAGCTGCACAAGCTGCTTCTGGACTGCAATGATTTGGAGGAAAACATCCTGACCAGAACGGCAAAGGAGTTGAAATCAATCCTCTATTCCTTTGGAATCTAACACCAAATTATCTTGTAAATAAGTAAAATAACGCCCGCATAAGCCACAGCTGCACCTTCAGGTTTTCTGTTGGTGCTGTCTGTGGTCTATGCGGGCATAATAGAAAGACTCCCCAGCAATCATCCATGTTTGGACGATCACTACCGCAGAAGATTTCTTTTGCATAATATTCGTAAAGTCAAATCCATCTAAATGAACATATCATATAATCTGCTACAATCTCGGCGATCATACAGCATTCCCAAAACGAATACGCACTTCATACTCTCCATGGATAAGCTCTCGCAACTTATGTGCCAAAATCAAAAAGTCCTCCCCCTCTTCTGCGGTAGAAATCTCTTCTTCTGCAAATGCAAGTTCTCAATACAGATCAATGAGAGCCATTTGACGTTCACGCTCTTCTTTATCTCGGTCCTTATATCTCCAGTTTCTCTTTTTGTAACGTATTGTCTTGCTTTTTTGCTCAAATTGTGTAAAATAATAAAAGAGGGCGATCCTTTTCGTCGGGACAGAAGTCTCACAACTAAAGGAAGGCACCTCTTAATATCAATATAGTGTATTCTTATTGTCGCTAATTATACATTATTATTTGCCGTTTGTCAATAGGAGCGTGAGAAAATGCTGGCTGGATCAAATAACACGGATTTATCTCGGAAGCACCCAAATCTCGATTCAAAGGTCATTCCATTTTACCAAATCTGGCAAGAACTTGTTAATCCACAAACTCTGGATATTTACCAATACAGAGTTCTAACATCCTATAGCGCTTTGGTCGAATTAGCCTCTGTAATCGAAAAAACGCAAAGTGGTCTATTCACCACTGATGCAAATATTGAAGCATGCAGGAGTGAGACACTATACATACTTAACCAAGATAACGTGTTAGCACTTCATCATAAACCCCTTCTTAATCGTCTTCGATCTTGTCTTGGAAAAAAGCCCTCGACTACAGCCGAGAAAAACAGACTTCTTGCTCACATTCGATATGCTGTTCATATTCTCGCTCCGATCTATCTAAGAACCGTCTTGTGTGAATTGAAGTTGAGCATTCAAGCAGGCGATATTGAGCGTATTGAATGCTATGCCAACACTGCTGCAAGCCAAGCTATCAACAACGGTTGGTCGCCTCGTGCCCTCTTAGAATTGCTCCGTTTTTTTACTCAAGAAGGAGATTTTGAATCTCAATGGGAACTATTTCAAAATAGGCTTGTAGATTCTAGCGATTATCCCCATGATGTTCTTATCAATATTCCTTTCGCGCAACTAAATGGTGAGGCACAAGCACAGGCGTTGGATGCACTGAATCGGTTAGGATTAAACCCGAAATCACATGCTGAAATCGTTGCCGAATACCCAGAGATTAGGGATATAGCAGCACTAATAAAAGCAGAAAAAAGATATTTCCGCGTATCTGTTTCTGCGAAAGATGTATACTCTGCTTCCCATATTGCCGTTTCGAAATTGGCGACAGTTTTAAATATGGCAAGTTTCTATAATCTGGTCAATGCATGGGATTTAAAATCCGTTGTAATAGTCGCAATCAATAGAACAAGTTCATATCACCGATCCTTCACTGCTGAATCATTATATGCTACATACGATTATCTTGACAGTTCAGGACGTATCTTCGAAAGCACGCGAAGAATTTTTACAGATGATTCAAAAGGGGCTATCCGGGACAAATTGCAAGGTGCTTTTAGTTATACCAATATTAGCAGGGCATCATTGTTTCAAGAAGAAAAATACATGAATCTTTGGGTTGCGCTTGAATCGCTAGCTCGAACAGACATGTACTCTGATATCATCTCAAATGTTCGAGAATCAGTTCCTGCTGCTGTATGTATTCGGTACATATACCGTATTGTTAGGAATTTTATCGAGGATTGCAAACGTTGTCGTGTAAGCCTTGATTTTGGTAGCATTGTAATAGACACGGAGCAATCCACAAAGCAACGAATGGTCACGGAGGCAATATCTGTATTTAGGGATAACACCCTTTTCCCAATACTTCAAAACAAGTGCAGCGTTAATTCACTTCTTGAACATAGATGCCTCCAAGTTCACAAACTCTTGACAGATATTAAGTATACGCATAAGAAAGTTGAAAACCACTATAATCGTGTTAGCTGGCAAATTCAACGACTGTACCGTATTAGAAACGAGATTGCTCACTCTGCACTTCAGGAAAAAACATCACTTATAGTTTACATTGAACATCTAAATGACTACCTTTCTTCCTACATTGCGGAAATAGTAACGTGTATTACAGAAAAGGGATTCAATTCTCTTGAGGAAGCTCTTTGCCTGATTAAGAACAATTGTGATGTTTTCTTTGATTTCTGTAAAAATCACGACACTGTAGCCTTCGAGGAGACGGTATTCACTACGGGTATTATTTCACTGATATAGTGTGAATTTATTGGCCCAGCGGAAAAATATGTGCAAGCAATATTCGACAATATCAAGAATATCCCATTATCAATGTGCATGATGGGGGTTAATTCCCCTTGGCTACCGCTTTCCCGGGAGGTTGGGACGGTATGCGCGCCTTATGCGGGGTGAATGCCGTCCCAACCTCCCGGGAATCCTAATGAAAGGGGATCAGCCCACCTTGAGGTCAGCGGCAAGCGTCAAATTAAATTGCATGTTAATATTAAAATTTGTTCAATTATTCTAGGCAACCTGTTTGCTATAGGTTATAATTTGTTATAAATCACATCAATCGCATGCAATGGTACAGAAGTGTCCGCTTGCAACATGCCATGACTGCACGGTTTGCGGCTTTCTCCACTTCTCTACGATACCAGATAATCCGTTCATAATGCGGAGCAAAAAAGAAGAACCTGTCTTTTGCTAATAAGGCAGGACATATGAGTCCATTATCCATTAGCAGAGAAAGACGTCCCATCATTTCGCTGATCACCATGTGGTCACAGGCAAGTGCGCCAACGGTTGTATACAAGATCACTGCATAATGTGCGAAAGTCCGATCTGCCACAGAGCTTGTCCAGCAGCTGTACAGCAACACTCCGCCGATGGCTATGAGCCGGTATGCGATATTGATGGACAGCACTTTCAGAAGCGGTACGCCGCAAAATACAGCAGCCATAATCCCTCCGCCTTGAGAAGTCAGGATGCCACTAATGACTGCGGTGAGCATCCCACCACCCAGATCAAACGCCTTGTCCACACCTATTGCGATGAATGTCCCAAGCCCCGCAGCATCCGCAATGACGATAAACCACATCACCGCTTTCTGAGTGAGGCAATTCCGCCGGGCGTCCAGATAAAATAGCACTGCAACCATAGACACTGTAATATCCGGTACGCATTCTCTTGTAAAAACCACCGGGAAAACGAATAACAGGAATACATCGCGGATAAAGCCGCCGCCGAAGGAGTTCACCCCGGCGCAAAGCATGACTAAACTTGTCCGACTAGACTGCCTGATCATCTTTTCTGCCCCCTGCATTCCACAGGATGCAATTCCAAGAAAATAAATAAATGTGTAGACTGTCATGATAACTCCCCCCTTTTTGGTTATAGGGGAAGTATAGCATCGAATTATCTGCCAATCAAAGCAACCAGTGCCAAACTGTGCCAAGTAGTGCCAAATACAAACCGTAAGAAGGTGAGAGGCGTGAACAAACTGAGAAACCAGCGGTATAGTTTCGAGCAAGCGTATTATTTGCCTGAAAGAGTGTTTTTTTTAAATCTGCTTCAATACTGTGAGTGTGATCACAAGATTATTTTGGAGCGAATTACAACGAGAATTAGGCGTGAAATCGACGCTCATGTCAATCACATATTAGGGAATATCCAACATATCGAAGACAAATTTCCTGATGCCATCACGACCGATCCCGAACACCTTCTTCCAGATGATTTTTTGAAATTTGTAAAAGATCATTGTGGGAATAGGACCGATAAGAGGGGGCATTACTTACTCTGGCAGTGCTATCAACGTACTCATACTGTCGTTTCATGGGTAGACAATCTCTACGATATTATCGACGATAAGAAAAGCCGGCCTCAATGTATTGATGAAGACAGGCAATTGCTCAGGAGCTATCAAGACTGGGTCAGAGATCTTTCGGCAGTGAGCTTGCGAGGTTCTTTTCGGATTAACGTTGCTACCGGCATTCCTGTATCCAAAAAATCCCCTCAAATCAAATCTTTTTCGCCCAATCAAAATAATGTTATCCGATTTGCAATGGAGAAAGTATTTCCCGATTTGATTATCCGTTCTGAACGTCCGTTGCTGTCTTCCTTCATCGCAAAAAGCTGGCATGATGTTGTTTGCAAGAGCAGTTTGAAAAACGGCGTATCAAGCACTGTCATCATCATTGATTCGTGCAAGGAAAATGGTTTTGTGAAAGATATGCAATCCCGGTTTGACTTACTCAGAGAAATCGCGAGTCACCAATGTCCTGAGGACGAAACCCAGCACTTTGGAGAAATCCTTCTGGGAATATACGATAGGCTTTCTGACTATCACAAAAATGGCGTTATTTATGGTTTAGAAGCCAACTATATCCCCGAACAATACTCCGATTTCGAAAATCAGGAATCAAGTATTCCTGTGGATGATAAAGCATATGAGTGGGATTCGCTCATCGCTACCCATATTATCAATTACCTGAAATGGGTCAATAGTACTTATGATAACACTCCTGATTTTATGGAATCCATCGACAGAGTTATAGATAAAATACGTCCCCAGGTTCTGTATCAGATCGGCACTACAATTACCTTGGAGGAATTTCGAAAGCTTGAGAAGGAAGGCTGCGACAAGAATAGTCTATTTTTGTGGCCTTGCTGCACCCATTTATCCTCACCGCTTTTCAAAGCTTTGTTTGCCGAGAATATTATCTTTATGAAAGGCCACTGAAATGGAGGTTAATATGAGTAATATCGTAATCTTTGGCGCAACACAAAGCGGAAAAACTACCCTTTTGGGATATTTAGCCACCGCCATGCTTCGACATCCTCAGCTCAACGATGAGATTCTGCAAAAGTTTAAGCTCATTCGAAACCTGACGATCAATGATGAATTCGGTATCGGAAATCCCTATAATCCTGTCAATGTTAAAACTGATGTAATACTTCCCTCGTTTGTTTCACTAGATAAAGATGAGCTTCGAAAATTCTCCGACGGACAATCTTCTGAGGGAACAACAAAGCGCATTCACCGTAAGCAGCTTTCCATATGTGTATCGGAACGCAGCAATGACAAGAATGTGCAAAATGAAAATGCAAACGTTCCATGTACGTTCATTGATATCCCTGGTTTTCGGCAGCGCATATCAGATAAGTACCGTGGTTTCTATGAAGGGGATATTGGTATTGCTGTACTCAAGCTAAGTGAATTGCTTGAACTTTGGGAATTATTGCAGTCAAACAGTTCTCCAACTTTGGAAGAAAAACTTGAGAGACGTTTGTTTGAACCCATCCGAATTTGGTGCAGTTATCGATCAGCTTCCCGCCTAATAATTGTAATTTCACAAATCGATCGCTCTTGGGATGATACTCTTCCAATAGAGGCTGCGATAAATCAGCAAATAAAGGATATTGAAAAAGCAATCGATTGTATCCAGCTTTACATTGCACCATTCTGCAAGAATATCTCAATCCCCATAGCCCCCATCTCTATCGATTGGTATCGAGAGCCAAACATAAAGAAACGACATCGCATGCAGATCTTTTTCCATCGGATAGAAGAAAATATATATATTGCACCACCGGATAAACATCTTCCTGGAGATGGCACATTAATTCAATGCTTGAATCGAATTATGCCCCAGCGAGAAGCCTCCCGAAACCGTACGTTTTCTATGGCCAGTGTGAACAAGCCGATGCGTGCAATCGTGAATAATTCTCCCAAAACAGCACTTAATGTCCGTGCTCATCATGGTAGTATTCATCAAACCGATACGATCTATATGGGACCTGTTCGGGATAAAAATACCGGTATTGTTATTTACACAGAATGTCAAGCGGCAAGTCTTAAAGCGGATGGCACATTATCTCCTTCGGATACACTTTGGGAAGGAAATGTTGGTGGAATCATTTTTAAGTCAATAAAAAACATAGATAATGGAACAGAATATCATTTAGATTCTTCCTCCAAGAAAACAGATATTGCAATCTTGAAGTCAACACTCCTGTACTCGGACAGAATAAAAAGTGGAGATATTCTTGAATTAGAATTTTTGAAAAAAGATTACGATACCATTGGTGGCGGAATTGATAAGATATATAGCAGAATACTGCCTTCCTTGATGCCGTTTGACCAACTGTCTTTATTCTGGTATGGTAAGATGATCACTGTGAACATCGTGGAAATCATAAAACTGGAAGATAGGTTCCGGCTCAGTGTAATTGTTTCAAAAGACGAGCAAAAATCCACGCACCATTTTGTACTTCCGTGCAAATACGACAATACACTAAAGCATTGTGACAATGTTCTAATAGCTATTCCCCACTCATTCTATTCATCAGGCAAAATCCAGAAAGAAACCTATACTTATGTTAATGCAAACGTTGTCGAAATAAAAAACAGTGAGAATTACGATAAAGTTCAGATTCTTGCTCATTACGGAATGAATCTGGATGTTTTTCTCTCCGGGAATTTGTCTTTTGTGCTAGGTATTGCCGTTGATGATATCGATGTTCTTCTACTCCCATTCCGTAATCCATATAAGCAAATCGACATATATTCGGTGTTGACCAAGGTCAAGCAGAATATTAAGAAACAATTTACCCGTGAAGTATACAGGGATATGGGCGGTGTGCAGATGGAACTAATCTCTAGCAGCGATTCTGAGGAAGCAGATATATGCGATGATAGATAAGGGGCTATATACTACAAAACGGGCAATGTTACAAAAATGACTGTAGAAAAAATAACGCATGTGGTTCTAGGCATCACTATGGACGGCAGAAAAGATATTCTGGGTGTCTGGATCGGCGAGCATGAGAGTAGCAAATTTTGGCTGAATGTGCTTAAGACATTAAAAGCCGGGAAGTTCAGGACGTTTATTTGTTCTGTACCAACAACTTGTGCGGCATGATGGAAACCCATCCATGCGGTGTACTCCAAATCCGTTTGCAATGGTGCATCATCCACAAGATCCGCAGTTCTACCAAATATGTCAGCTACTAGTGTGGCAGGTGCCAGGTACAGCATCCGCCGCAGAGAACCGTCATGGCCCCTCAGAAAAATATGTGTAAGCGATATTCGGCAAAATCAAGAATATCACACCATCCATGTGCATGATGGGGGCTTATTCCCCCTGTCTACCGCTTTCCCGGGAGGTTGGGACGGTATGCGCGCCGGTACGGCGTGAATGCCGTTCTGGACTCTCGGGAATCCTAAGGCAAGGGGATCAGCCCACCTTCCGGTTGGCGAACATGATTTCCAACTGACTGAGCACCATGTTCCAATTCTGGCACCGGTCGTGCCAATGCTTGACGATTCGTTGGGACGCCAGATACAGCATCCGACGCAGGGAATCGTTGTTTGTGAACGAAGGCTTGTTTTTTTGATCTGCCGGAACTGTCGGTTCAGACCTTCAATAATGTTCGTCGTGTATATGATTTTCCGAATCTCCGGCGGATATTCAAAGAAGGTGTTCAAAACCACCCAGTTGTCCCCCCGGCTCTTGACGCAGGAAGGATACTGCTTCCGCCAGGTGTTGCTGAAGATAAGAAAAACACAACGACATTTTCTCGCTTAACACTTTCCTGCTTTCCTTTGAATTCTGTCAATAACGTTACGAATCGTATCTTCGTTGTTCAGAACCACCTCAACCCTTTCTGTATCATAGACATATACCGTATCGACATAGATGTCTGATAATTCCTGTGTCAGACGTGGTTCCTCATCATAATGTGAAGCGGCCTCCATCAATGCTTTCACACTCTGCGTTACTTCACGGTCTCCCTGCAAGGTGCAGCCCTTCTCCGCAATGGTCTGTTCTGCCGCCTTCACCTTCTCTGCGATTCGCTCCTTTTTCCGTATGTATTCCTCCTTGGAGATAATACCCTCCGCATAGGATTCATACTGCCGCAGCTTTTCTGCCTTCAGGATCTCTATATCCCGTTCCAGCTTGTTAATCTGTGCTGCAAGTGAATCAGCGGCATCTGTCGGGTAGTATATTTCCGTCTGGTCTGATACCCATTCCAGAATTCCAAACATCCTGTCCAGATACTTCATCACCACAGTATCAATTCTTCTGACAGAGTAAGTCGCCTTGCAGCATTGGGAATGCTTTCCAGCCTGCCGACTGTTTCCGCAGTATAGCGTTGCTTCATATCCGTTGGCCTCATAGTGGAGCATCCTTCTACAG
>JAQXIY010000099.1 GCA_029008035.1 Lachnospiraceae bacterium | reverse complement strand
ATGATTGTAGATATCGGTGGTGGTACAGCAGATATTGCTGTCATCTCTTTGGGGGGCTCTGTTGTGAGCACTTCCATTAAGATTGCCGGTGATGACTTCGACGAAGCCATCGTTCGTTATATGCGTAAGAAGCACAATCTTTTGATTGGTGAACGTACCGCAGAAGACATTAAGATTAAGATAGGTACCTGTTATCCACTGGCATCCCCAGAGACTATGGATGTCCGTGGACGTAACTTGGTTACCGGTTTGCCTAAGACGATTCAGGTTACATCAGAAGAGACAGAGGAGGCTTTGCGTGAGCCAACCTTACAGATTGTGGAAGCTATCCACTCCGTACTTGAGAAGACTCCACCTGAGTTGGCTGCCGATGTGGCTGACCGTGGTATCGTCTTAACGGGTGGTGGCGCACTTCTCAGAGGCCTTGAGGAATTGATTGAGGACCGCACAGGTATCAACACTATGACAGCCGAAGAGGCAACTACTTGTGTTGCTATCGGTACCGGTAAATTCGTAGAATTCCTTTCAGGAGAGGCTACAGAAGACTAAAGAATAAACACGGTTTTACCGATATACACAGTGTTAGAAGTACATCGTTTGAAGGAGACACACAATGGTTAAAGGATTATACACAGGCTATACCGGTATGGTGAATGAACAAAAGCGCATGGATGTTGTTGCCAACAACCTTGCCAATGCTGCAACTACCGGCTATAAGAAGGAAGGTATGGTAAATCAATCCTTTGACCATGAGTTGGCCATTAAGATTAAGGACACCTCAACGGGTCGTTTGCCCCAGCGTATTGGTGCCATCAGCCTAGGTGTCAAGGTTGGTGAGACATACACCAACTGGGATCAGGGAAGCTACCAGCTGACAGACAACCCGGCGGATCTTGCTATTTCCGGCAATGGCTTCTTTGCCATTTCCTTTACCGGCAAGGACGGTGCAACTTCTATCAAATATACCAGGGATGGAGCATTCACAGTAGACAATCAGGGTTACTTTAGAACCAGTGATGGGGATTATCTTTTGGACCAGAATGGAGCTATGAACTCTGATAACAACTTGGCTAATTTTGTCCGCGTTAATCCTAATCAGGAATTTTCCATTAACCAGCAGGGTTATATTTTCCAGAACGAGCAGATTGTAGGACAGATTGGTGTTGTGGATGTAGCAGATTACAATTACATTTCAAAATATGGCGAGAATCTTTACGACCTTGTGGAGGGAGGACAGATTGTTGCCTCTGATGCTTCTATAGAGCAAGGATGCCTCGAAGCTTCTAATGTCAACGTGATAGATGAGATGGTACAGATGATTACTGTTGCCCGTGCCTACGAGGCTGGACAGAAGGTCATCCAGACCGAGGATTCTACACTGGATAAAGCAGTGAACAGCGTTGGACGAGTATAATGAGACATAGGAAGGAGATGCATCCATTATGATGAGAGCATTGTGGACTGGCGCTTCCGGAATGAAAGCCCAGCAGACAAACGTAGATACTATCGCGAATAATATCGCTAACGTCAATACCGTGGGATACAAGTCCCAGTCAACACAGTTCAAATCTTTACTATATCAAACACTTCGTTCGGAGAGTACCACGGCAAATGGTGATCCAAAGCCAACCACAGCACAGGTGGGCTTGGGTGCACGTGTGGCCTCTACTAACACAGATTTTACCCAGGGAACGATGCAGGCTAATGAGAGCCCTACCGCACTTTGCATTTCGGGAGAAGGCTTCTTCCGAGTTCGGGGCGAGGATGGAGAGGACTATTTCACAAGAAGTGGTGACTTCACATGGGCTCTGGATATTAACAATAATCGCGTACTTGCTACCTCTAAGGGACAGGAAGTGCTTGATTACAACGGTAATCCAATTATGTTGCCGGAGGGCGCATCCGGAGATTCCGTATCCTTTGGCTCCGATGGAGCAGTTGCGTACAAGACGCCGGAAGGTACATATGTGCCAACAGGTCAGTTCGTTGCTTTGTATCAATTCAGCAACGCTAAGGGTCTGGAGAAGACGGGAGATAGCCTCTTCCAACAGACAGACGCATCAGGAGTTGCTATGGCTGAGAACAATACACCTGGTTTGAAACGAAGCGTTATTGCCCAGGGATACTTAGAGGCATCTAACGTTAATGTTGCTGATGAAATGGTGAACTTAATCGTTGCTCAGAGAGCTTACGAGTTAAACTCTAAGGCAATCACTACATCAGATACTATGCTAGAGCAGGCCAACAACCTGAAGCGATAGGAGGTAGGCTATGAGTTTTTCCGTTGATGGGTTAAATGCATATTATGATACTATGACCACCAATGCTAAGAATGCCAACAGAGCCGATAAGGCTACAGGCGCACTTGCAGGATTGTCCTCAGAATCCACAGAAGAGGATGTAAGAGAGGCGGTTGAGTCCTTCGAGGCTTACTTTGTGGAGCAGGTCATCAAGCAGATGAAGGAAACCATGACTTCCGATGATGACAAAGACGGCGATGCAACCATGAATCAGTACAAAGATTTATATATGGATGCCACCATCCAGCAATTGGCCGGTGATATGGTTAGCAAATATGGTGGAACAATGACAGAAGATTTGGTTGCACAGATGAAGCGCAACTACGGGATTGAGTAATGGAAGAAATACAAGGCTACGTGGAACATGTCATATTCCGCAACGCAGATAACGGTTATACCGTGTTCAATTTCATAAGTGATGAGGACGAAATCACATGTGTCGGAATCTTCCCTGTAATTGATGAGGGGGAGATTCTTTTACTTAGAGGGGAATATACCTCTCATCCCACCTATGGGGAACAGTTTCGGGCCAAGTCATATGAGGTGAAGCCGCCGGAGGATGTGGTGGCTATCGAGAGATATTTGGCCTCAGATGCAATCAAAGGGATTGGGCCCACATTGGCTGCCCGAATTGTGCGCCATTTTAAGTCCGACACCTTTCGCATTATGGAGGAAGAGCCGGAGCGACTTGTGGAAATCAAGGGAATCAGTGAGCGGATTGCTATGGAGATTTCCAACCAGATGACGGAGAAGAAGGACTTGCGGGATGCCATGATTTTTCTGGGAAAATACGGCATTGCAACCAATCTTGCCGTCCGAATTTATAATACCTATCAGAGCGGAATTTACCAGATAATACAACAGAACCCATATCGCATGGCAGAAGAGGTGCAGGGGGTAGGATTTAAAATCGCAGATGAGATTGCCGGCAAAGTAGGCATCCGTACCGATTCGGACTTTCGCATTCAGAGCGGAATCCTGTACACCCTGACACAGGGGGTGGCCTGGGGGCACACATATCTCCCAAGAACGGAACTCCTTCGAGTGGCTCAGGAACTTCTTCAGGTGGGTGAGGAAGCTATTGATCTTCATATCACGAATTTGGCGATGGACAAAAAGATTGTGATTAAGGGAGATAAGATATACTCCAAGAGCTTCTATCGTATGGAACAGAATGTGGCGGGTATGCTACACGAGCTAAATGTTGTGTATGAGGAAATGCCCTCCCATATTGCCCAGGGGATTTCCAGAATTGAACGTGAGGAACAGGTGGAGTTGGATGAATGGCAGACAGAGGCCATCCGTATGGCGGCGACCCATGGGCTATTCCTTTTGACAGGAGGCCCCGGCACAGGAAAGACCACAACGATTCGAGGCATTATCAATTACTTCGTATCAGAGGGGCTGGATGTGCTTCTGGCGGCGCCTACAGGTCGGGCTGCCAAGCGCATGAGTGAGGCCACCGGTTATGAGGCGAAGACCATCCACCGCCTTCTCGAGGTCCGGGGGGCGATGACGGAAGGGGACGACCGGGGGAATGGTATGTTTGAGCGCAATGAGCAAAATCCCCTGGAGGCGGACGTGGTGATTATCGATGAGATGTCTATGGTGGACATCACACTTTTCTATGCGCTGCTCAAAGGCATTGCCGATGGAACCAGATTGATTCTTGTGGGTGATGAGAACCAGTTGCCTAGTGTGGGCCCCGGAAATGTATTGCGGGATTTGCTGGCCTCCAACTGCTTCCCCACAGTTACCTTACAAAAGATTTTCCGCCAGTCCGGTCAGAGCGATATTGTGGTAAATGCTCACAAGATTCATGGAGGGGAGCATGTGCCCATTGACAACAAGAGTAAGGACTTCTTTTTCCTTAAGCGATATCAGGCAGATGTGATTATCAGCGTGGTACTGCAACTGGTGCAACAGAAGCTGCCCAAATACGTTGGGGCCAGCAGTTATGATATTCAGGTTTTGACCCCTACCAGAAAGGGGCTGCTGGGGGTGGAGCGGCTCAATGTGATTTTGCAGCAGTATTTGAACCCTAAAAGCGATGGCAAAAAGGAATACCAGGCGGGAGAACGGCTCTTCCGAGAGGGAGATAAGGTGATGCACATTCACAACAACTATCAGTTGGAGTGGGAGGTGCGCAGCAAATACGGAATCCCTATCGACAAAGGCCTTGGTGTGTTTAACGGTGATGTGGGGATTATCCGGGAAATCAACACTTACACCAAGAGAGTCACGGTACTGTATGATGAGAGCAAAACCGTAGAATACCCCTTCGAGGGATTAAATGAGCTGGAACTGGCCTATGCCATTACCATTCACAAGTCTCAGGGAAGTGAGTATCCGGCGGTGGTGATTCCACTGCTACCCGGACCACGTATGCTGATGAACCGCAATCTGTTATACACGGCTATCACCAGAGCCAGAAAATGTATGACCATTGTGGGAGATGAGAATACCTTTTATCAAATGATAGATAACACAGAACAACAAAAGCGCTATTCCGGGCTGAAAGATCGCCTGATAGAGCAGAGAGACATATAGCAGCGTAAAGAAATCCACAAAGAAACACCTCTAAGTGTCGACTATGTCTGACATTTAGAGGTGTATTTTATATATTTACAACTTATTCTTCCTCTGCTATTCTGTTTGTTGAGGAACCGATGACATAGTTCTCCTTGAATTCCGAAATCTCCTGGAAAGACTTCGGGAAGGTGATACCCAGTTTATCGGCGATATCTTTGTTGTATAACTTGACGACTTTCACATCCGGCGTTGTAATCTTCAACTCGCCGGGATTATCCCCATTCACCAGAATTCGATATGCCTTTTTACCTGCGGAATATCCCAGTGCATAAGGGTCCATATAAGTACAGGTCAGAGTCTTCTCGCCCAGAGAACCGTCTCCGCTGATGGTAGAAACGCCTGCGTCAGTGGCGATGGATACAATGTCTTCCAAACGATCCCCGAGATAACTTCCTGTTGGAAGGAAGAGAGCGCTACACTCGTTTGATGCATAGGTGATGATTTCGTCTAATGTGGCATCTTCTGAGAGAGTTTCTGTGTTGGCCGCCGACAAATCCTCCGTCCAGAACTCTGAAACCATAGGAGAGTGCGCACTGTTAGGGGCGATGATACCGTCAATGAGATTGGTCTCTCCAAAGATTTCAACGGTGTTGTTGCTACCCTCTGTAATGGAAGGGGCTACGTACTTGGACTTTTGAATAATGGAAGGGGCAGGCTGAGAAATCTTGCCTTCGTCCCTCTCTCCGGTTGTCTCATCGTCGTCTGTCAATGCTTCATCATCTGATACACTTTCTGAACTCTGCTCAATAGGAAGGGCGTATTCTTTCCACGGTATCCCAGCCTGATTCAGATATTTCTCTAAAATGGCCAGCTGGTACAAAGCGTCACTGTCGTCCGGTGTGTATAAAAGCCCTACAGACCGAAGGTCGGAAGTACTTTCAATAATAAGTGAAAGTTGTGCAGCAATGTCCGGTTGTGAGGAAATTCCTGTGAGATTGGTTCCTGTTTTCTTGTTCCACTTATCCCCTACTCCTGCGGTTAGATGCAACAGGTGCTGGTAATCCATAACACCTGCTCCCACAATAGGAGTCTCCTGCGTGGAGTCAACTGCTGAGGTGACACTGTCCGGTCCCACAGCAAATATCAACTGGGTATCGGATTGTATGGAATCTGAGATTGTCACATGATTCTCTCCAAACAAGTCAGACATGGCATCTCGAAAACCTTGTGAAATACCATTGTAATAATCGTTATCCTCATCCTGAGTCACGCAGATATTGTAAACGGTTGCGTCTTCCTCCGGCAAGGGATTGTATTCCACGGATTTTTTCTTCCCGCAGGCTCCAAAGGAGAGGAGCATAACGGATATTAATCCCAAGGCCAGAAGGCGTTTATATCGATTCATAATCATTCCTCCAATATAATCATAAAGAAACAACATAAATTTTAATGACAAGGAGAAAGAAAGTCAATGACATTTTTTAGGGAATTGCTATATCCACGGCGTTGTCCGGGGTGTGATGAAATACTGTTTCAAAAAGAGTGGAGTCGGGGGTTTTGTCAAACCTGTGATAGCAAAATCACCCGAATCGGAGATGCCGGATGCATCAAATGCGGAAAACCTCTGCAAAAGGTTCAGGAGGAATTCTGCTATGACTGTAAAAGAAAGCACCATTTTTTTGAGGAAAACCGAGGAGTATATGTGTATCGGGGGCCCATGAAGCTTGCCATGTACCGCTTAAAATACAGCAACCGCAGGTGCTATGCCAAGACATTTGCCCGAGAGGCATATGAAGCCCATGGGTTATGGATCAAGGAAAAAGGAATCCAGTGTATTGTCCCTATACCTATGTTTCCGGGAAAAATGAGAGCAAGAGGTTACAATCAGGCTACCGTGCTGGCAAAGGAGTTGGGGAAACTTGCCGGGCTCCCGGTTTATGACAACCTGGTGTTTCGTGTCCGCAATTCCACACCTCAAAAAGAACTAAATGACATTGAAAGAAAAAATAATTTGAAAAATGCTTTTAAAATCAGAAAAAGTGATGTAAAATTAAAGAAAATTCTGTTAATTGACGACATTTACACCACGGGGGCTACCATGGATGAGGTGTGTCGGACGCTGAGAGATGGCGGCGTGGAGCAGGTGTATTGTCTGAGCATATGTATGGGAGAAGGCAGAGAATAAGTAACACAGGAGGAAGGAATGTATGGAAGTTCGGAATTGTAAGCAGTGCGGTAGAATGTTTAACTATCTGGGTGGCGTTCCGTTATGTCCTAAGTG
Source organism: Lachnospiraceae bacterium (assembly GCA_029008035.1). Classification (GTDB taxonomy): domain Bacteria; phylum Bacillota; class Clostridia; order Lachnospirales; family Lachnospiraceae; genus Pararoseburia. The sequence continues at coordinate 21,411 of JAQXIY010000099.1, read as the reverse complement.
TAAGGAAGTACTGGAGGATAAGTTTGCGCAGGTAAAGGAATATGTGCGGGATAATCCGGGGGCAACCATTCAGATGGTGTCAGAGGATAATGATGTGTCGGTGCAACAGATTCGCCAGTGGGTTCGTGAGGAGAGATTGGAATTCTCCAAGGACTCACCTGTGGGAATAGAGTGTGAGATTTGTGGTGCCTCCATTCGTACCGGTCGGTATTGTGAGGCTTGCAAGAAGAATGTTTCTGAAGGATTTCGCAAGTCCATTGCGCCGCAGAAGCCTTTGGTGGACCCAAATGCTAACAAGCGGGTGAGAGACAGCGATAAGATGCGCTTCTTAACCTAATATGGATATCCACAGGATATGGGAATTCGCAGGGTCAGGCTGAATATGGTCTGGCCCTTATATGATGAAAGGAATTGTTTATGAAGTATGACTATTTGGTGGTGGGTGCCGGATTGTACGGCGCCACCTTTGCTCGTGAGGCCACAAATGCCGGGAAAAAGGTGTTGGTAATTGACAAGCGCCCTCATATCGGAGGAAATATCTATACGGAAGAAGTGGAGAAGATTCACGTTCATCAGTATGGGGCACACATCTTCCATACCAACAATACCAAGGTGTGGGAGTATCTGCAGCAGTTTGCAACCTTTAACCGCTTTACAAACAGCCCGGTGGCGAACTATAAAGGGGAGCTGTATTCTCTTCCGTTTAACATGTACACCTTCAATAAAATGTGGGGCGTGGTAACGCCGGAGGAGGCCAAGGTCAAAATCGAAGAACAAAAGAGGGAGGCCGGAATCACAACTCCACATAATCTGGAAGAGCAGGCTATCTCTTTGGTGGGCAGAGACATCTTTGAAAAGTTAATCAAGGGGTACACGGAGAAGCAGTGGGGAAGGGATTGTAAGGATTTGCCCGCCTTTATTATCAAACGGCTTCCCGTCCGTTTCACTTTTGACAACAATTATTTCAATGCGCTGTACCAGGGAATTCCGGTAGGGGGCTACACGAAGATGGTTGCCAATATGCTTCGGGACATAGACGTTGAGCTGGAAGTTGATTATCTGGAGAATAAGGACAAGTGGAATGCCATGGCAGACAAGGTGATTTACACAGGTCCCATTGATGCATTTTATGACTATAAACTGGGATATTTGCAGTATCGTTCCGTGCGATTTGAGACAGAGATGTTGGAACAGGCTAATTTCCAGGGGAATGCGGCGGTAAACTACACAGATCGGGAGACTCCTTGGACCAGAATAATCGAACATAAATGGTTTGAATTTGGAAAAGACGACCGAGGGGAGGATATTCCTAAGACAATTATCAGCCGGGAGTACAGCTCGGAGTGGAAGCCCGGAGATGAACCATACTATCCGGTGAATGATGAAGCCAATAGTGCACTCTACATGAAATATAGAGAACTGGCTGCCGGGGAGAAAAACGTGAAATTCGGCGGGAGATTGGGAGAATACAAATACTACGACATGGATGCAGTGGTGGCATCTGCGTTGGATTTTTCTGAGAAAGAACTGGGATAATATATGAGCGGACGGCTACTTTTGGCTGTTCGCTCATTGTTTGATTTCAAAACTTATATGTGCTACAATAGATTGTAACTATGCAAAGGTGGTGCAGTATGCTCAGCGAAGAACGTGTAAAACATATGACCAAGATGGCGATATTCGAGAAAAAAGAGGGCAGAAAGCTTCAGCCCGTGCTGAAATATCGCAAGAGAGACTATGTGGAATTATGTATGATGATTCATGTATTTCTGGGCACATTGGTGTACGGCATTTTGTATATGGCAGTTTTGGGCTTGCTGTTTTCCACGGTATTCACCAATCTGCATTTGTTTAGCGTGGTTCTGTGCCTTGTTTTGGGCTTGCTGTTTTACGTGATTTATATGTATTTCTACCTTAAGAGCATCAAAAAACAGTACACGAAGAAATATGATGAGGGTGTGGAATCGGCAAAGGAACTGCGAAAGGATTACCAGATATTAGAACAGATGTATCGGGAAGAGGAGCAACAGAAATCGCCTGAGGGATGGTATTAGATGATGACAACTTTGATTGAATTACGAACCAAGATGAGACAACTGATTTCCAAAAGAGAAGCATGGGTAAATGGTTTGTTGCGATTTGTTTTGGCATTGGTGTGTCTGCTGATGGTGAATTGGGTCCTGGGATACCAGCAGCTATTAAACCATTGGTGGGTGGCAGCAAGTGTTGCTCTTGTCTGCGCTTTGATACAGATGCAGGGAGTTACAGTTATCATTATTTTCTACTGCCTTTTGCATCTTATGACATTGTCCACGGATGTGGCATTGGCGGCATTGGCAATCATTGTGATTAGTTATGCGGTGTGTGGATATTTTCAGAGCAAAGACACCTACAATATCATCACCATACCGTTGTGCTATCAACTGAACATTCCCTTTATGATGCCTATCGGTGCCGGATTGTCCGGGGGTATTTACGAACTCCCCAGTGTCTTGTTTGGCTCGGTAGTATCTTATTTCCTGCATATCGTTTCCTTGAATGCATCCACTTTTTTGGAGGCTGACTCAGAGATGACAGCGTCAACGCTTATTCAGACAAAGCTGCTGACAAGTCCGATGTTTTACATCTATATTGCTGCCATGTGTATTGTGTTTATTCTGGTGTATTATATTCGCACCAGCAAGATTAAGCATGCATGGTTAGTGGCGGTGATTTCCGGTGTGACCATTGGGTTCATTATTATGCTGGCAACCCATCTTTTTATTGAGGGCAGGGAGGGTATTCCCACGCTAATTATCGGAAGTGTTGTAACACTGGCATTGGGTGCGGTTATGACATTTTTCGTTCAAGGGATAGATTACAGCCGTACAGAGAAGGTCATTTATGAAGATGATGACTATATCTATTATGTCACTGCTGTGCCAAAGGTTCATGTGGCGGAGCAGGAAAAAGAAGTTAAGAAGATAACTGAGGGAAAGGAGTGATCCTATGCGTGCTATCGCTAATTCCATAGATGCGTTCTTTACCGACTATTTGGGATTGAATATGCCAAGTGTCCATGGAACTGACATTATCGAAATATTAATCATCGCTTTCTTTTTCTATCAGTTGCTGGTGTGGTTTAAGAATACAAGGGCCTGGATGTTGTTCCGAGGCCTTATGGTTGTTATTGTATTCTTTGTTGTGGCAGCAATGTTGCAGATGAATACCATATTATGGTTAGGAGAGAAGCTTCTCAATGTGGCTCTGTTTATGGTGATTGTTGTGTTCCAGCCGGAACTCCGAAAGGCACTGGAAGATCTGGGACGCAAAAGCATCTTTTCCTTCCTGTCTTCTTTGGGATTTGGAAAGGGTATGAGCAAACGTTTTGAAGACAAGACGGTGAGTGATCTGGTGATGGCCAGCTTCGAGATGGGAGCTGTTAAGACCGGAGCACTGATTGTCGTGGAGAATGAAATGCGGCTGGATGAATGTGAGAGAACCGGCATTATTCTGGACTCGGTGCTGTCCCGCCAGTTGTTGATTAATATATTTGAGAAGAACACGCCCCTTCATGACGGGGCTGTGATTGTGCGTGGAGACCGGGTTGTGGCAGCTACTTGCTATCTTCCCTTGTCTGAGAACACGCAACTGAGCAAGGAACTGGGTACCCGACACCGTGCTGCCATCGGTATGAGTGAGGTGTGTGATGCTTTTGTCATTGTGGTATCTGAGGAGACAGGTCAGGTGTCTGTGGCGCAGGGAGGAGAGTTGAAGCGCGACCTTACGGACGAACAGTTGCTGCAGATGCTTCGCCAGATGCAGCATCCAATCGATGAAGAGAACACTCACACCAAGTCACTTGTTGGAAGGAGGGCAAAACATGAAACCAAGCATGAAGCTTAAAATCAAGAGAGCCTTTACCAACAACATCGGCCTGAAGATTTTGGCATGTATATTTGCCGTGGGCCTGTGGCTGGTGGTGGTCAATGTAGATAATCCCAATCAGACAAGGACGTTTTCTGCGCCTGTTACGGTAATTAACGAGGAAGTGCTGACGGAAGCAGGAAGATATTACACCATACCGGATGGCAATAATATGGTGAAGTTCCGTGTTACTGCCCGACGTTCTGTGATAGAGCAGTTGAGCAATTCTGACTTTACCGCCACGGCTGATATGAACTTTTTGGAAAATGACAGTCGCATTCCTGTCACTGTAACGGTGAACGGAGCTTACAGCAATGTGACTATCTCTTCCAAGAAGCTATATTTGCAGGTAGTGGTGGGAGACGAGATGATGATGAAGCACGAGGTGGTTGTGGAGACACAGGGCAATCCCGAAGAGGGATGTGTGATTCAGTCAGCCACAGCAGAACCTAACAATGTCACCTTGGCTGGTCCGCAGGAGATACTGAGCCAGGTGGCGAAGGTAGTTGCCTATGCTGATGTGACGAATATCAGTCAGGATTTGGAGATGGAGTCCGTGGTACTTCATTTCTTGGACAGCAACGGGAACGAGGTGGATCGTAGCCGCATCAAGGTGGATCAGGACGTGGCAAAGATAACCATAAAGGTTGCCAGACAAAAGCAGGTGGATGTGAATGTTACTACCAGCGGAAGTCTGCCGGAGGGATTGTATCTGGACAGCGTTACGGTGAATCCATCCCGGATTACCATTATGGGTGATGCCAAGGCGTTAAACGAGATTACGGCTATTAACATACCGGGCAGTGTCATTGATCTGTCTCAGATTCAGAGCAGCACCACCACAACGGTAGACTTGAATTCCTACCTGCCGGAGGGAGTGAAAGTGGCTGCCGGGGAGAGTTCTCAGGCGGAGATTACAATTAAGGTTTCCGGGGATACCACCCATACCTTTGAGGTGCCGGTAGCCAACATTACCGTGCGCAATCTGGAGACAGGTTTGGAGGCCACCTTTGATGAAGAGAAGGTGACGGTGCAAATCAAAGGTAGCAAGGAAGATTTGTCCGCGTTGGATGCCAAGACGATTACAGGGTATATTGATGCCAGTGGCCTTGGTGAAGGAGAACACACATTACAGTTGAATTTGGAATTGGCGGATGCTTATCAGGCATCGCCGGCTACAGTTAAAATAACAATTAAGTGATAGAGAGGACATACTATGGGTAGATTGTTTGGGACGGATGGCGTCCGGGGTGTAGCAGGAGAAGAATTAACCATAGAATTAGCAACCAAGCTTGGTCAGGCGGGGGCCTTTGTCTTGACAAAGGAGCAGTCCCACAAGCCCACCATTATTGTTGGATGTGATACACGTATTTCCGGAGGGATGCTGGCCAGCGCACTGATGGCGGGTATCTGTTCTGTGGGAGCAAACGCAATCTTTGCAGGAGTTCTTCCAACTCCCGCCATTGCTTACCTTACCAGAAAGCATAAGGTGGATGCGGGAGTTGTGATTTCAGCTTCTCACAACCCTATGGAGTTTAACGGTATTAAGTTCTTCAATGGAGATGGATATAAACTCTCCGATGCTTTGGAGGACGAGATTGAGGCGTTGATTGCCAACGATATGAAGGATATTAAGCTGCCAACGGGTTCTGCCATTGGCAAGATTGAGTACCGCTTTGACTTGGCCAGAGAATACATCGAGTTTATGAAGCAGACCGTGCCGGTGGATTTGTCCGGTATGAAGATTGTCATTGACTGTGCAGAGGGAGCTTCCTATGAGACCTCTGTGGCCACTTTGACAGAATTAGGGGCAGAGCTTGTCGCTATTCACACAGAACCGGATGGCACCAACATTAACGCCAACTGTGGCTCTACTCATATGCAGGAGTTGCAGGCCAGGGTTGTGTATGAGAAGGCAGCATTGGGGCTGGCTTTTGACGGCGATGCGGATCGCATGCTGGCTGTAGATGAGAATGGAAAGCTTGTAGATGGTGATGAGATTATGGCCATCTGCGCCAACTATATGAAGTCTCAGGGAACATTGAAGAAAAACACGGTGGTTGTCACCGTGATGACCAATCTGGGCTTTACCCTGATGGGACAGGAGAAGGGCCTTCATGTGGAAAAGACCAAGGTGGGTGACCGCTATGTTCTGGAGAATATGCTGGAAAATGGCTATAACATTGGCGGGGAACAGTCCGGCCATGTAATTTTCTTAGATGATAACACTACGGGGGACGGATTGCTCAGTGCACTGCATCTTCTTGAAGTGATGGTTTCTACGGGTAAGCCCCTATCGAAGCTGGCTCAGGTGATGGAAGTCCTACCACAGGCACTGGTCAATGCCAAGGTGCCTAACCATAAGAAAGAGAGTTTTATGGAGTATCCGGAGATTGCCAGTGCCGTTAAAGAACTGGAGGAGAAATTTGCTGGAGAGGGAAGAGTCCTGATCCGCCCATCGGGGACAGAACCCCTGGTGCGTGTTATGATTGAGGGCAAAGACCAACAGCAGATTGAAGCAGAAGCGAAGAAATTAGCTGAATTTATTACGCGAACAATGCTATAGGAGGACAACATGGTTGAACAGAAGGTAAAGATTACAAATCCTACCGGATTGCATCTTCGACCGGCAGGAATTTTTTGCCAGGAGGCAATGAAATTCGCATCCAAGGTGACATTCCGTTACAGCCTTAATTGCGAGGCAAATGCCAAAAGTGTACTGAGTGTGCTGGGAGCATGTGTCAAGTCCGGAGACGAGATTGTGATTGTCTGTGATGGAGAGGATGAACAAGTGGCATTGGACACTCTTGTGGCATTGGTTGAGAATGGATTCGGAGAGTAGGAAAGAAGGTATATGACATGTTAAATTATCAGAGATATAAGAGGAATCCGGTGTTAGAGTACCCGGAGAGACAGTGGCCAAACAAGCAGATTGAGAAAGCTCCCATCTGGTGTAGTGTAGATTTGCGAGACGGCAATCAGGCCCTGATTGAGCCTATGAATGTAGACGAGAAGATGGAGATGTTTGACCTCCTCTTGAAGTTGGGCTTTAAGGAGATTGAGATTGGATTCCCGGCAGCATCTCAGATTGAATACGACTTTTTGCGTAAGTTGGTCGCTGAGAACAAGATTCCTGATGATGTGAAGGTTCAGGTGTTGACCCAATGCAGGGAGGAACTGATTGACCGGACTTTTGAGGCCATTCAGGGAATCAAGAATGTGGTTATGCACATCTATAATTCCACCTCTACCTTGCAGAGAGATGTGGTTTTCCATAAGAGTCAGGATGAGATTATCGATATCGCCATTGCGGGAACCCGTATGGTGAAGGAGCGTTTGGCAGGCTTTGATGGCAATATTCAGCTTGAGTACTCGCCGGAGAGTTTTACCGGAACAGAGATGGATTTTGCTCTTCGCATCTGTACCGCTGTACAGAAGGAGTGGGATCATGCCACAGAGGCACCGATTATCTTTAACTTGCCGGCTACGGTAGAGATGAATACGCCAAATGTATACGCAGACCAGATTGAATGGATGAGTACACATTTTGAAGACAGAGATAATATTATTTTGTCCATACATCCTCACAATGACAGAGGTACCGGCGTTGCCATTACAGAGTTAGCTCTGTTGGCAGGTGCTGACCGTGTGGAGGGAACCCTTCTTGGTAATGGTGAGAGAACCGGTAATGTGGATATCTTAACAGTTGCATACAATATGTTCTCTCAGGGCATCAATCCGGAACTTGAGATTGAGAATGTGAAAGAGATTGTAGAAGTCTATGAGAGATGCTGCAAGATGGAGGTGGATATGCGCCATCCATATGCCGGCAAGTTGGTATTTACTGCATTCTCAGGCTCTCATCAGGATGCCATCAACAAGGGCGTTCACGCTATGCAGGAGAGAGACAATCCTTATTGGGAAGTGCCATATCTTCCTATTGATCCGGCCGACATCGGCAGAAAGTATGAGCCGGTGGTTCGTATCAACAGTCAGTCCGGAAAGGGCGGCGTTGCCTTTGTTATGGATACGGTATACGGATACAAGCTTCCCAAGAAGATGCAGAGAGAATTTGCAGATGTGATTCAGTATATGTCTGAGAAGGAAGGCGGCGAGGTTGAGCCACAGAAGATGATGGAGGCATTCAAGAAAGAATACTTAGAGTGCAAGGATCCATTTGAACTTGTTTTTGTAGATATTGATGACAATATGGCTAAGGATGAGACCCATGTGGCGTTAGATTTCAAATATAACGGCAAGGAGATTCACTCCGAGGCAGAGGGCAACGGCCCGGTGGATGCTGTGAAACTTGCCATCCGCCAGTGTGTACCGCAGGTGGACTTCACCGTGCAGGATTACAGCGAGCACTCTTTGGGCCAGGGCTCCGGGGCTAAGGCGGCAGCCTACATTGAGATGCGGGATAACCGCACCGGCAACGTAACTTATGGTGTGGGCGTCAGCTCCAACATTACCAGAGCTTCCATTCGAGGCATCTTCTCCGCCATGAACCGATTGGTGAAGAAGGGGAATGACTATGTGTAGGAAAGGATAAGATATGCAAGTAGTCAAATACAACTTTCAAAAGCATGGCGATGACAGAGGGATGCTAATTGCATTGGAAGAACTGAAGGATTTCCCGTTTGAAATCAAGCGAGTTTACTATATGTATGACACTGTTGCCGGCGTGAGACGAGGTTTTCATGCCCATAAGCAGTTACAACAGATTTTGATTGCCGTCCATGGGAGATGCGTCATTCATCTGGATAATGGTACGGAAACGGAAGAAGTGGTGTTGGATAAGCCATACGAGGGGTTGTATATTTCAAACGATATGTGGAGAGAAATGTATGACTTTTCTCCTGACGCAGTCCTTATGGTGCTGGCATCTGAATATTATGATGAGTCGGATTACATCAGAGACTATGATGAGTTTTTGGAATATGTTAAGAACTCTACAAAGCAATAACGAGGTAAGAATATGAAAATACCATTTGCAAGTTTTGAAAAAATGCATGGTGAGATTGAGTCACAAATGCAAGAAGCCTTTGAACGGGTATATAAGAACAATTGGTTTATTGACGGCAAAGAATTAGAGAAGTTTGAAAAAGAATTTGCCGCTTACTGCGGAGCAAAATACTGCGTGGGATGCGGGAACGGACTGGACGCATTGATGCTGATTCTAAAAGCATATGGGATTGGGGAAGGGGACGAGGTAATCGTTCCCTCCAACACCTTTATTGCAACAGCCCTGGCGGTGTCGTATACAGGTGCGACCCCGGTATTTGTTGAGCCGGAACTTGACACGTATAACATTGATCCGGGCAGAATAGAGGAGAAAATCACCGACAGAACCAAGGCAATTATGGCGGTACATCTCTACGGACAACCTGCAAAGATGGATGAAATCCTTGCCATTGGAAAAAAGTATAACCTGAAGGTTGTGGAAGACTCTGCACAGGCACACGGCGCAGAATATCACGGCGTCAGAACGGGTAGCATGGGTGATGCCGCCGGCTTTAGCTTTTATCCCGGGAAAAATCTTGGTGCATTAGGGGATGCAGGCGCAGTGGTAACCAATGATGCTGAACTGGCAGAAAAGGTTCGAGCATTGGGAAACTATGGATCAGACTATAAATACCATCACATTTATATGGGCAACAATTCCAGATTGGACGAGATGCAGGCCGCATTTTTGAGTGTGAAGCTGCAGAATTTGGATCGATGGAATGAGGATCGTCGAAGAATCGCGGCAAGATATTCCAACGAGATCATCAATCCACAAATTATTCTGCCGAAAGAGATGGATGGAACAAAGCACGTATATCATATCTATGGGGTGAAGTGTGACCGAAGAGATGAGTTGGAGGCATACTTAAACAATCTGGGTATCATGACAAACAAGCATTACCCAATTCCCATACATATGCAGGAGTGTTATCAATCACTGCATATTTCGGAGGGAGAACTTCCTTTGGCAGAGGAAATCTCTTCCACCATTTTAAGTATTCCTATGTCATATGGTATGAGTGAGGAAGAAGTGACCTATGTCATTGAGGCTTTGAACCAATTTAAATAGACTGCGAGGCGATGGTATGCATACGAGACCGTTAGAGGAAAAGGATGCCCCACTGATGTTGGAGTGGATGCACAGCGAGGATGTTGTGTGTTATCTTGCCAACGATTTTCAGAGTATGAAGCTGGAGGATTGTCTGGATTTTATCCGGGGTTGTGCTGAGGACAAGGACAATTACCATCTGGCAATTTGTGATGATTGTGATGAATACCTGGGTACAGTGAGCTTAAAGCACATCGACCGGAAGAATCAGAATGCGGAGTACGCTATTTCCACAAGGGAAAAGGCCCACGGAACCGGTGCGGCTCAGTATGGCACAAAAGCCATTTTGGACAAGGCTTTTGGAGAGTTAGGGTTACATCGGGTATATCTTAACGTTATTGACGCCAACCAGAGGGCGGACAGATTTTATCAGAAGATGGGATTTCATTACGAGGGAATGTTCAGCCAGCATTTGTTTTTAAAAGACAGATTTTGGAATTTGAAATGGTATGCCATTACAAAGGAAGAATATCTGGAGAAGTAGGATTGTAAGTTTTATGAAGAAAATATTTGAAAGAATTAAATATAGTGAATTTTATAAGAAATATCTGAAAGAACTAAAATTTACAATGTTGCTGAGAAAAATCAGAGATGTCTTGGTTCGGATAAAGAAGAGTGTGAAAGAATGGATTGAGCAAAAAGGCAAGGCTCCTGACATTCTGGGAGTTTTGGAACAATATGTCACATTGGACGGAGCAACAACACAGCCAAGTGATACATTGATTGATGTCATTGTCCCTATTTACAATGGATATGACTATCTTGTTCACTTGTTTCAAGATTTGCCAAAGACAAAGATGAACTGCCGATTTATTCTTGTGGATGATAAAAGTCCCGATGAGAGAGTTCGGGAACTGGAGAGAGTGTTTGTTGCCAACCATGACAACGCTGTCTTACTTGAGAACGAGAAGAATTATGGATTTGTGAAGACGGTCAACAATGGCTTGGAAATCTCCACAGGACACGTGGCTTTGGTGAACACCGACACCGAACTGCCGGAAGGCTGGTTGGAACGTCTGATGGAGCCTATTTTGAAAGACGAAACGATAGGTTCCACTACACCTTTCACCAACAGCGGTACCATTTTCAGTTTCCCCAATTTCTGTTATAACAATCGTATTTATCTGGGAAAAAGTGTTGATGAAATAGACAGCTTTTTCCAAAAAATAAGGCCGCGGTATGTGGAAGCACCAACTGGGGTCGGTTTTTGTATGGGAATGAATCGGAAAGCCATTGATAAGATAGGTGTCCTTGACTATGAAACCTTTGAGCGAGGCTTTGGGGAAGAAAATGACTGGTGTCAGCGAGCGAAATCCTGTGGATTCAAAAATGTCTACGTGGAGAATTTGTTCGTATACCACCGACACGGCGGAAGCTTCGTCAGCCAGGAAAAACAGCAACTGATTACGGAACACCTTCAGCGATTGAGCAAAAAATTCCCATATTACAATGCACAGGTTCAACAGTTCATTGAAGATGACCCCAATAAGAAAGTGCGCCATATTGTGCAGATGCTTATTGACTCCCACGAAAAGGAGTCTGTCTTGTACTTTGACCATAGCCTGGGCGGTGGTGCAACCAGCTATATGGACATGCAGATTAATCAACTGTTAGGCCGAGGAGTAAGTGTTTTTGTCGTGCGCTATCTTACACCGGAAAACAGATACGAATTCAACTTTTATGGGGACAAGGAGGAAAAGCATACCTACTCCTTCTCTCGCATGGATGAGATTCTGGAAATTGGAAAATATCTTCATTTTGGAACAATATACATCAATGAGCTGGTGACATACCCCAATCTTTGGGAGGTTCAGAAGACCATTTTGACTTTGAAGGAGCAGCATGGCAGCGACCTGATTATGCTGTTCCATGATTATTTTGCAATATGTCCCTCCATTAATCTACTGGATAAGGACAACACATTCTGCGAGGATGCTTGTGGCGAGGTATGCGAAGCCTGCTATGAGAGAAATGGATATAAAGCAACATTTCAATGTGATACAAGGCAGCAGTGGTTATCAAACTGGAATGCATTTTTGAGCCAATGTACCGAGGTGAGATGTTTTTCTCAGGACACCCTTGACCGTGTGCAAAAGGTGTACGGCCAGGGACTTGCCCTTACGTTGGTGCCTCACCGGGTCAACTATGCCTTTCCTATCTACAAGGACCATAAGACTACAGATACATTGAATATAGGGTTGCTGGGCGTGTTGGCACCCCATAAAGGCGGGGAAGTTGTGCGGCAACTGTTGGAAGAAATAGAAAATCAAAAGCTTAATATATCGGTACGCCTCATTGGATGGTCCTTCGGTGTTCCGTTGGACAAGTATTCCTGCTATAGTGAAACAGGGAAATACAAAGCAGAGGATCTTCCTAAGCTGGTTTACGAAAATGATATTGATATCTTTATGATCACCTCCATTTGGCCGGAAACATTTTCTTATACGGCTCAGGAAATTATTCATATGGGTATGCCCATTGCGGTTTATGACCTGGGCGCTCCGGCAGAACGTGTCCGCAATTACGACAAGGGACTGATTTTGGATAGACATGCAAAGCCGCAGGAGGTGCTTTCACAGGTTCAGGAGTTTATGAACCAGTATATGCAGTCGGGAGACTATCGCAAGGTTTCCTTTAAGCGCAACATATATGTGACAGAATACTCCTCATTCTCCTCTAGATATCGCCTGGAGCATTTGAAGGAGGAATTGCTTTATCACGGCATGGACGGGGACTTATATGAAGCGAAAAAAATCCCTAAGACAATTCCGTGGGAACAAGTGGGAGCGGTGTTCATATATCGTTGCCAATACCAGAAGAACATTATCAAGCTGATGCAGCAGGCGAAAGCACATAATGTTCCGGTGATTTATGATGTGGACGATCTTGTGTTTGATGTGTCACAGTTAGATTATGAGTTTGAAGTTGATAAAAATGTCTATGGAGACTTTGAACAGTATAGCCGGCGTGTTAGCCGATGCATGGATGAGGCGGATAAGATTATGGTCTCAACGGACAATATGAAGCAGGCTGTGGTAAACAAGTTTGGCCCCAAGAAAAAGATATATGTCAACCGAAACGTGGCAAGTGCACAGATGCGTTGCTTGTCGGAAAGGGCAAGGGAAGGAAAAGACGTCATTCGACCGAACTTCGTGCTGGGCTATTTTAGCGGCTCCAATACCCATAACGGCGACTTTGAGTTGATATCGGATGTTGTGCTCCAATTTATGCTACAACATGATAATGTGGTGCTGAAAATTGTGGGATGTCTGGAACTTCCGGAATCCTACAAACAGGTTGAAGAGCGCATTCTTCGTATAGGATTTTTGCCGTGGGAAGATTTGCCACAGGAAATCGCAGCCGTGGATGTGAACTTAATGCCATTGCAAAACACCTTCTTCCATCATTGCAAATCTGAAAATAAATGGATGGAAGCTGCGCTGGTAGAAGTTCCCACAATTGCATCCTACTATGATGAATTGGCAGATGTGACAAATCCGGGAGAAAATATTTTGCTGTGTACATGTGATGAAGACTGGAGCAGGAATCTAGAATGCCTATATGCTGATTTGGAAACCAGACAGCGTATTGCAACCAATGCATACCGGTATGTGGTTCAACACAAAACAACATTGAACCGGCAGCAGTCATTGCTGGAGTTTGTCAAGGAGAATTAATTTTGAAAAGCATAAATGAGAACTTTTTGAAAAGAGGAATATCGTATCAGTTCATTCTGGTGATGATTGCTGCATGGGCTGTCGTCATGACATTTATGGTGCCCACATGGCAGACCCCGGATGAAAATGCACATATTGCTGAAATTGGAAGAGCACTGGACAATGACAATCTGAGTCAGGCCATCATGAGCGATATTGACTTGCAATGGTTGACTATCATGTCACATCCTGAGAATAAAATCAACATCTCAGAGTGGAAAGCCGCCATGACAAAATCGCCGGACTATGATAAGAGCGATTGTCTGCCCAAGGGGATACACCTTCTGGTGATAAAGCATTTGCCGGCGGTAATCGGTATGGAAATCGGCATTGTGTGCGGATTGCCATCCTTTTGGGTGATGGAGCTGGCGGAATTGTTTTCCGTGGCTTTCTATATTGCCATTTGCTGGATTGCCTTAAGAATTATGCCTGCAAAACGGGAAATTATGTTATTCTTTATGGCGTTTCCCATGACCATCCATCAGATTAGCAGTATCAGCTATGACGCTGTTTTGATACCGCTGATTTTCTTATTTATCGCTTATACAATGAAGCTGTACGACACAGACGACCATATCGGATGGAAAGAATATGCCATATGGGCAGGTATTCTACTATTGATCACATATATTAAGATGCCTTATGTGGCGTTGGGAATCTTATTTTTTGGCATTCCCTTTGAAAAGACTAAGATGTCCATAGGCAAATTCCAAATCGATGGTGAGTTTATTCACAAATACCGTTGGGTATTGAGAGGCATCATTGTACTCGTTATTGTCGCAGGCTTGTATTATATGCGAAATAATTATTTCGTGGCGTTATTATATGGTATGCTGGGAGAAACTAAGCAATTGATTCGATTGTTTTTGGCAACCATTTCAAATTTTGGGGTATTCCTGTTGAATTCCTCTGTGGGTAATTTTGGGTGGTTAGACACGCCATTACCCAACTGGTTTGTTTTTGCCACTTATATCTTATTGTTTGTGGTTACATGCCGATATATTAAGAACAGAAACGCAACTATGCTAACCGGGAAACAGATTCTGGTTGTTCTGATAACATTTTTGGCTCAGGGATTTTTGCTCACCACATCTATGGTGAACCATACGATTATGATTATCCTCTTTGGCTCAGAACAGGCTCAGGCCACTTACAATATCAAGGAAGCCATCTATAACATACCATATATCGGTGGACTGCAGGGGCGATACTATTTACCCATCATCCCGCTGTTTTTCCTTGCAATAGGCAAGAGTGTGACAACAAAGAAAGAGCAAGAGAAATCCGTTGTATATGAAAGAGTGAATTGGATTGTTCTTGGCTATGTGATAGTGGCAGCCATATTGACGATTATCACGCTATATCATAGATACTGGCAGCATAAATGCCATACAACAAAGGAGAGAAACCATGTTAGGAGAGACGAGTAAAAAACAAAAAAAATCCTCCAATTTATTTTGCGACATTATAGAGAATCGTAAACTCATTTTCAATCTTGCAAAAAACGATTTTAAACAAAAGTTTGCAGGGTCATATTTTGGTATTATCTGGGCGTTTGTTCAGCCGATCATTACGGTACTGGTGTATTGGTTTGTCTTTGAAAAAGCGCTGAATCCCGGTTCGAGAGCAACAAAGGCAGGACTGGAAGTGCCCTATGTGCTGTGGCTGATTGCGGGAATTATTCCATGGTTTTATTTTTCGGAAGTTCTTACAACAGGAACAAATACACTGATTGAGTACAATTATCTTGTGAAGAAGGTTGTGTTTAAGATCAATGTTCTTCCGGTGGTGAAGGCGGTATCCAGCGTATTTGTTCACCTGTTCTTTATTGGATTTATGTTGGTATTATATGCATGCTATGGATTTTCCCCAAATCTCTATATGCTACAGATTCTGTATTATTCCATTTGCATGATGGTTCTGGCACTAGGTATCATATATCTGACCAGTGCGGTGGATGTATTTTTCCGAGATTTAACACAAGTAGTTAATATCTTCTTGCAGGTTGGAATTTGGATGACACCAATTATGTGGAATATTGAGGCAATGCAGGAGAGAATCTCAGGTGGACTGATTACAATTTTAAAGTTGAATCCAATGTATTACATTGTGAATGGATACAGAGATAGTATGATTAATCAACGCTGGTTCTGGGAAAGCCCAAAGCTGACAATTTATTTTTGGGTAGTTACCTTGCTGATTTTCTTCTTGGGAAGTAAGGCATTTAAGAAACTACAAACTCATTTTGCTGATGTTTTGTAGAAAGGGAGAAACTTCATGAGCGAATTTGCGATACAGGTGAAGAATGTAACAAAAAAATATAATCTGTATGAGAGAAACAGAGATCGCATCATTGATGCCTTTGGACTCTCGAAGAAGCCAAGATATAAGGAGCACTATGCATTAAAAGGTGTATCTTTTGATGTAAAGAAGGGCGAATCTATTGGTATCATAGGTACAAACGGTGCCGGTAAGTCAACTATCCTAAAGATTATTACAGGTGTGCTGAATCAGACAGATGGTGATGTGATTATCGATGGCAGAATCTCTGCATTGCTTGAACTTGGTGCAGGTTTTTGTGAGGAATATACGGGTATTGATAATATTTACCTGAATGGAACCATGATGGGATATACCAAAGAAGAGGTTGATGCCAAGATGGATGATATCCTATCTTTTGCGGACATAGGAGATTTCGTATACCAACCGGTGAAGACATATTCCAGTGGTATGTTTGTTCGTCTGGCTTTTGCAGTGGCTATCAATATTGAACCGGAGATTCTCATCGTGGATGAGGCATTGTCTGTTGGAGACGTATTCTTTCAGGCAAAATGTTTTCGCAAGTTTGAAGAGTTTAAGGAAAAGGGAAAGACGGTTCTCTTTGTAAGCCACGATTTGACCAGTATTGCCAAATACTGCGATCGCGCAATTCTTCTCAACAAAGGTGAGAAGATGGCAGAGGGCTCTCCGAAGGATATGATTGACTTGTACAAGAAGCTTTTGATTGGAGATAGTGTCAACGGGGTAGCACACGATGTGAATGCAGGTGGTATTGAAGCGGCAGTGGCAAGAGGTGAAGGAACCTGGAAACAGTATTTCCAGGTGAATCCCAATGTAAATGAGTACGGCAGTCACAAAGCGGAAATTATTGACTTTGCCATCGTAGATGGGAATGGAAATCTGACAAACACCATTGAAAAAGGGACGAAGTTCCAAATTAAGTCAAAGGTGAAGTTTTATGAGGACATACAATTCCCGATTTTTACTTACACATTCAAATCCATAAAAGGTACGGATATCACCGGTACCAATACGATGTATGAAAACAAGGATATCCCGCTGGCCCAAAAAGGAGATGTGTATGTGGCTACCTTTGAGCAGACCATGAATTTGCAAGGGGGAGAATACTTGCTTTCCATGAGCTGTACAGGATATCGGGACGGACAGTTCGTGGCATACCATAGATTATATGATCTGTTGAGTATTTCTGTTATCTCAGAAAAGAACACGGTTGGATTCTTTGATATGAATTCGGAAGTAACCATTGAAAAGTGCTAGGATGCTGGTAAGTGATGATGAGAAAAGAGCTTGTTGAAAAATGCAATTTGTTTTGTTGGTTTCCCTTTAAGGAAAATGCCTCTATTCTTGTGGTGGAGGGTGTCAACGGAGAACGCATTTCTCTCCGGGGCCATCATGTGACCTACATTTCCTCTGAGAAGGAGCTGGGCAGGGACACATTTGACTATGTGATTATCCATGACAACACCTTGGACTATGTTAGGAGATTACAACCATATTTGAAAGAGGATGGGAAAATGTTGCTGACAACGGCAAACCCATTAAGCGTCTCGTATGGCCTTCAGGTGAGGAAGTACTTCCGGGGTATTGCCACAAGAAGCGAGATAGAACAGGCGGCCAATGAGGCCGGGCTGGTGATGGAGGAAATCTTTTATCCCTACCCGAATCATTGGCATCCCGTAGAGGTTTTTTCGGATGCCACAATCCACACAATGACATACGGCCGTTGTGCGGATAATTATCTCCCGAATTATACAGAACCGGAACATCTGAAAGAAAACTGTGAGATGCTTCAAAGAGAGCACCTTATGAGTCAATGCGCCAACTCCTTTTTTGTTGTGCTGTCAAAGGACGGGAAACCGGAGAAGGAAGAAATTCTGTATGTAAAGATTAGCGGAGACAGAAAAGAAGCATATCAAATCTATACGGAAATTGATCTGGTGGGCAAGGAAAAGGTGGTTCGGAAAAAACCAATTTGTCCTGACGGGATTAATCATATAAGCTGCATACGCGAAAATGATGCCATGTCCATAGGAGAGAATATTTACATGCTGCCCGGAACACAGAGGGAAGATGGCATAGAATACCCATATTTGAGACATCGCACACTGGATGACTTGATTACCCAATATTTGGAGACAAAGGATGCCGAAGGTATCATACATGTATTAGATCAGTTCTGGGAAAAGGTGGTGTCACAGTGCCAAAAGGCGAACTATCAAACCACCGAATTTGTATCTGTGTTTGGACATGAGGGAGATGAGAGGAAGCAATTGTGCCTGTGTCCGGCCAACATTGACCTGATTGCAGAAAATATTTTTATAGACAGAGAAAAGTATATTGTGATAGACAATGAGTGGGTATTTCATTTTCCCGTTCCGGTGCAATTTCTCATATGGAGATGCGTCAATGAGCTGTACCAAAAGCATGAGTCGTTAAAGGAATTGCTGGGGGAAGATACCTTGAAGCTACACTATCAGATTACATCGAATCTGGACTCGGTATTTGACGCATGGAATCATGCATTTACCTGCACATATGTAGGTGCCGGAGGCGGTGCAAAATACATGGAACCGGTGCAACTTCCCCTGATTACCACAGAAGAATATGAAACCATGGGCTTCCTATATTTCGATTGTGGAGATGGATTTTCGGAGGATGCAGTATCCTGTTTGCCCACAGTGGTGGGCCCGGAAGGTTTTTCTGCATCCATTAAGATACAGAGGGATGCTTCTCTGGAAAAGATACGGTTTACACCGCAAAAAGGACATCTTTGTAAATGTAATGTGGATTTTTATGTCAATGGAACAAGGCTTAGTCCGATTTTCTCAAATGGGATAACAACGCAGAGAGACGAAATGACGTATTTCATCACCCCGGACCCGCAACTGTATTATGATGTGAGTAACGTGGAGACAGAGGAGATGGAGATTTCCATCACAGGACAGATTCTGTTTTTGCAACGAGACGAGATTGGCACATGCATGGAGGAGACCCAAGGTCATATGCGCCAATTGCAAGGTGAACTGGATGAGATTAAAAACTCCAGATCATGGCAGACGATTCAGAAATGCAAAAGAATTTTGAAAAGATAACGTATCAATCAGATAAGTAAAGTACAACTGGAGGAGAGACAAAATGAAACGAGTGATAGCGGCGACTTTGGCGGTATTGATGTTGGTCACGGCAGTGCCTATGGATGCAATGGCAGCTCAGGCAGATGAGACGGACAATGCAGTAGTCGAAGAAGTGACCGAGACGGAAGAAACTACGGAGAAAGAAGACACCGCAGCCCAGGAAGTGACGGAAGATGAGACGGTGTCAGCTGAGGAAAACGACAATGTTGAGGAAGCAACAGAGATTGTCACACCCCAGACAGACATTGACATAGAATTTCTCTATGTGGATGTTCCTGAGATTCAAGGTGGAGAGGCGGAACGAATTCTTCTGGGTGTCACCGATACATCTGTGGTTAGCAGCATTGTGCTCCGTGTTAGAAATCTTACCACGGGTAATGTGTTTGCATACACCCATACAGATAAAACAGATAAGAGTTTTCTGTTTGAATTTGTACCACAGGAAAGCGGCGAATATCTGGTGGAAGGTGTTTCTTATGTTGTAAATGACGTTTCTACCGATTACTCATTTGCGGATAATGGTATGGAATCTAAGTTTGGTGTGGATGTTCAGGTGACGACACAACCGGATGCAATCGTGGAGGATGCTGAGGACGTTGCTGCTGAGGTGGTTGTAACAGATCAGAACGGGACAACGATTTCCGATAAATCCATCTCTGAGGTACTGGAAGAGACATCTGTGCAAGTTCAAAAGAACAGGGCCGCTGCTTCCAAGGATGTAGTGGTTGTTTTGGATCCCGGTCATGGAGGTAATGACGGTGGCGCTCAGGGAAATGGCCTTTCAGAGAAGAATCTAAATCTGGCAATTGCACAATATTGTAAGGCGGAATTGGAAACATACTCCGGTGTCAAGGTGTATATGACGAGAACAGACGACACCTTCGTGGGGTTGGAGGACAGAGTTGCCCTTGCCAGAAATTGGGGAGCAACGATATTTGTCTCAATTCACGTGAATTCTTCAGCGAATGCCTCCGCAAACGGAGCAGAAGTGTGGTATCCAAACCCTACAGGTGACCCAAACATTCACGCATCAGGTGCAGCTCTTGCCCAGAATATAGAAAATCAGTTAGTGGCATTGGGACTGGCAAATCGAGGAATCCACTATAGAAATTATTCATACGATTGGTCTGTAGACGAGAATCTGGGAGATGCGGATTACTACAGTGTTATCCGAAACGCAAAGGCCAGTGGCATTCCCGGTGTGATTGTAGAACATGCATTTATTTCAAATGGCAGTGACGCCGCAAACTATTTGGGAAATTCCGCAGCGTTACAGAAGTTGGGAATTGCTGACGCCACAGGCATCGCACAATACTTTGGTCTGACAAAAGAGTCCTATGTGAAAATGAAGTCCGCAGCGGCCATCGATGCCACCGGAATCAAACTTACATGGAATAAATACCCAAATGCAGACGGCTATTACGTGTATCGGGAATCGGCAACGGAGACAAAGTCCTACATAGGTAGAACCACCAGCCTAAGCTACATTGATAGAACAGGTACTTATGGAACAAAATATAAATACACAATTCAGGCATATCAAAATCAAGATGGCCAACGGGTCAGAATCTCTAAGTTGACGGATGACGGACTTGAGGCGAAAGGCGGTGACTTTATTGTGGCCATACAAGCGGTATCCAACGACATATTTAATACCAATAAGATATCCTGGACGAAGGCTTCGGGTGTAGTAGGTTATTATGTATTTCGCAAGGAATCGTCAGGTGCCAAGTGGACAAAGATTGGCGAAACGTCAGAGACGTCCTTCATAGATGAAAAGGCTCAGTGTGGAAAGCAATATCTGTACACGGTACGAGCTTATTGGAAGAATGGCGATGCAACCGTTTATTCCAACTATAACCGACAGGGAATTGCCGTAAAGACAGCTACCGGAAAGGTAGTAAACATCAAGACAGTAAAATGCTCCTTTAACATGAACAAAATTGTTTGGAGCAGTATGGAGGGTGTCACCGGTTACAAAGTTCTCCGAAAAGACGGACAGAATAAATGGACTACCATCGGAACAACGTCGGGAACTAGTTTTGTAGACTATACCGGTCAGTGCGGAAAGACATACGCATACACGGTACGTGCCTACCGCAAGTCGGGGGATAGCATCTACTATGGACAGTACGACAGTACCGGTGCAAGCATAACAACGAATACAGGTGTGACCACCGGTATCAAAGCCACAGCGTCTACCTACAATTACAATAAAATCACATGGGACAGTTTAAAA
>JAQXIY010000098.1 GCA_029008035.1 Lachnospiraceae bacterium | reverse complement strand
AGGGTTCCCCTGATACAGTGAGGCACAGGAAGATGCTTTCCCTCCCGGGTATGCATATAATCATTCCCGTGAGTATCTCTGGTAAAAATCACTCTGCCATCAAAACCTTTGATTTTCTCTACAACCTTAGGAACAATAGCCTCTGCCTCCTTACTTCCCAAGGCTCCGTCAATAAAATCATTTTGCATATCTACAACTACAAGAATATTCTGCATCATAATCCCCCTAAATTATTTCCACTACATGGCGGTTAACGTGGCAACATATGTTAATTGCCACCGGAAGTCCTGCAATGTGGGTTGCATAGGTGTTGATGTTTACAGCCAACGCAGTGGTGGTTCCACCCAGTCCTCCCGGGCCGATACCAAGACCGTTAATCTTATCTAACATCTCCTGTTCCAACTCTGCCACCCAAGGAATCTCTGGTTTGTCCTCAAGATTTCTGGTAAGGGCCTGCTTTGCCATTATTGCTGACTTCTCGAAGGTTCCACCGATACCAACACCAACCACCATAGGTGGGCAGGCGTTTGGTCCCGCATCCTTTACTGCTGTCAAAATGGCATTCTTCACACCTTCAATTCCGTCTGCCGGCTTTAACATAAAGACGCGACTCATGTTCTCACTACCGAATCCCTTAGGTG
This sequence comes from Lachnospiraceae bacterium, assembly GCA_029008035.1. GTDB lineage: Bacteria > Bacillota > Clostridia > Lachnospirales > Lachnospiraceae > Pararoseburia. The sequence goes on along the minus strand of JAQXIY010000098.1, from coordinate 2,210 downwards.
CAAAGGTAATCTTTACCTGTTCTCCCGGCACGATGGAGTAGTGAATCACTGCCGGAGTGTTATCCTTGGTATTCACTCTCTCAATGGGATCTCCCACTACGGACTTCCGCAAAAATCCATCGGTATATCCTCTGCACACACCTTCGTTGATAGCCTCTTCCAAATCACCATCTACAAAGTGAACATCCTGACCAATCTCCATAAAGACAACTGCCATTCCCGTATCCTGGCAAATAGGAATCATATCTTCCCCGGCAATCTGAAGATTCTCCTGCAATTGGTTTAAAATTTTCTTTCCCAGAGGAGCTTCCTCTGATGCGGTGGCACATTTTAAAGCCTTGTCCATATCTGCCGACAAATAATGATTGGCCTGTATGCACATCTCTGCTATTTTTTCTGTTATGACTTTAACTGATAGTTCTCTCATTTGTGGCTCCTTTTTCTTACTCTTTTTTGATTATATCATAGAAAAGTTTTTTCGTATCCATGATTTCTCTTGATTTTTGTATTATTTGTATTATAATAACTAATACAAAATAGAAAGGAGATGATTCCTTTGATTATCAGTATCAATGAAACCTCGGAAATCCCCATCTATCAGCAAATAAGAAATCAGATTATCCAAGGAATTTCTGACGGGAGATTACAACCGGGAGAACAACTGCCAACGGTTCGCGCCCTGGCAGAGGAGATTGGCATCAATTCTATGACGGTAAACAAAGCCTACTCTCTGTTAAAGCAGGAAGGTTATATTTATACAGACAGAAGAAACGGTGCCCATGTTCATTTAGAGTTTGAACAACAAAAGAATTTATCGCAAAAATCTCTTGAGCTCTTACAGCAAATCATATCCGAAGCAATGGTGGCCGGAATGACCAAAAAGGACTTCTATCAATTATGCGACCGGTATTATAAGGAGGATGAATCATGTTAAATATAATCTTTTTTGTAACTATGTATCCCGTTTTATTTATTATCTTCTTTGTATTAAAAATGCAGTATAACCAGGATGATAATCATCTATTTTCCGTCTTTATTGAAAAAGCTTGGATAGAAGATGAAGCAGTAAAAGAAATTGTTCACACCTTTAAGAAGCAAATGAACATTTCCCTTATTATCTTAATGTTTACTCCACTGCTTTGTCTTTGTACAAAGTATGAATCCATTCAGTTTAGTATTTGGATGTTGTGGTTGATGCTAATGCTTCTCTTGTTATATGTTCCATTTCCAATTGCATGCCACAAGTTAAAGCAATGGAAGAGAGTGAATCATTTATATAAAGAAAAGCAGATGGATACTTATTCAGAAATCAAGAATGCTGGACATGTAAGGCGAGTGACCTTCCTGCCATTTTTCATTCCAACGGTTGTCAGCGTATTACTTGCTGTTATTCCTTCACTCATCCCTGTAATTGACTGTGGAAGGGGACTCATTATTGGTAATTTGGTTATTGCAGCCTGCACGGCACTTTTCTGGGGTATGGCATTTTGGATGGATAAACAACCGGTGGAAGTAATAAGTTTAAACAGCGATATTAACATAAATTTCACAAGGGCAAAGAAAAATGTTTGGAAAAACTTCTGGATTGTATGTTGCTGGATGAACACAATTTTTGTAGCTACTGTATCCTTGTCTTTATTATTGAATCACTCCAGCGGATTATTCATTATTATTTCAGCAACCATTTATTGTATATTGCTTATGATTCTATGCATTCCACTGATGAAATCCTTCAAAAATATCAATAAACAGTATAGTAGTAAGCGAGATTTTGAAGGAAATGATAACGACGATAACAACTGGATTGGCGGAATCTTCTATTATAATCCAAGAGATCACCGCAGCTTAGTAGAAAAGAGTGTAGGTATCGGAACTACGGTAAATATGGCAACACCTCTCGGAAAAGGACTAACCATTATCGGTGTATTAGCAATGCTAATTATCCCACTTTCCTGCGTTTTCGTCCTAATGGAAGAGTTCACACCAATTGCACTTGTTGTTGAAGATGATACACTGAAGGCAGAACACATTAAAGTTGAATATGAAATTCCAATTGAGGATATTGAAAATGCCGCATTGCTTAAAGAACTACCTTCTATGTCAAAATCCAATGGCTCTGCTATGGATGTTTTGAAAAAGGGTGATTTTTACATCAGGGGACAAGGTCATTGTCAGGTATTGTTAAATCCTCAAAATAATGATTTCATCAC
>JAQXIY010000097.1 GCA_029008035.1 Lachnospiraceae bacterium | reverse complement strand
ACGAATACATAGATTATTATAATAACCGGAGAATTCAGGCCAAAACTAAATGGATGCCTCCTGTCAAGTACAGGGAAGCATCCGTGTGTTCAGTCTAATTCATAGATTAGTGTGTCCAGGTTTATGGGTACATATCATTAGTATCCGTCCCTAATGGCTCTTAGTCTTGATTCATCTTCGCCAATTTCGCCGCCTGGTCGGCTGCAATGCAGGCGTCGATAATTTCCTGAATATCGCCGTTCATAATCTTGTCAAGCTTATACAGCGTCAGGTTGATTCTGTGGTCGGTGACACGTCCCTGTGGGAAGTTGTAGGTACGAATTTTCTCGGAACGATCTCCTGTACCAATCTGGCTACGGCGCTCTGCCGCCTCCGCATCCTGCTTCTTCTGCATCTCCAAGTCATACAACTTAGCGCGAAGCAAAGCAAAAGCCTTTGCCTTGTTCTGAAGCTGGGACTTCTCCGTCTGAGAGTAAATCACGATTCCCGTTGGGTAGTGAGTCAAACGAACTGCAGAATCCGTGGTATTGACACACTGACCACCGTTACCGGAAGCACGCATAACGTCAATACGAATATCATTATCATTAATCTCTACGTCAACCTCTTCCGCCTCCGGCATAACAGCTACGGAGCAGGTAGAGGTCTGGATACGCCCCTGGGACTCTGTCTCAGGCACACGCTGTACACGATGCACGCCGGACTCATACTTAAGTACAGAATAGGCACCATCACCGGTTACCATAAAGTTTACGGACTTCATACCGCCAATTCCGGTATCATCAGATTCCAACAATTCTACCTTCCAGCCACGGCTCTCCACATAGTGCACATAGAGGCGATACATCTCTGCCGCAAAAAGAGCGGCCTCCTCTCCACCGGCACCTGCACGGATTTCAACGATAACGTTTTTGTCATCATTAGGGTCCTTGGGCAAAAGCAAAATCTTAAGAGTATTTTCTAACTCTTCTACACGCTTTCTGGCATCAGAGAGTTCTTCCTTTAACATATCGCGCATCTCATCATCAGACTCTTCCTCCAGCATAGCAAGGGAATCTTCGATGGTTTCTTTGCAGGATTTGTATTCCTTATATGCCTCCACGATTGGGGCCAAATTTGCCTGCTCCTTCATCAACTTGCGGAAACGGTTGGTGTCGTTTGCCACATCAGGCTCACTTAACAAATTCATCACTTCTTCATAGCGAAGAATCAAATCATCTAATTTATCAAACATGGTTATTCCTCCTGATTATCTTCTATACTATATCACATCTTGCAATAGGAACGCTACAAGTGCCCCATCACAACACGGTCATTTTCACAATAATCTTTCACAACAGTCACATCCTTATATCCTGCCTGTTTCATCAAATCAGCCACAGCCTCTCCCTGGTCATATCCGATTTCAAAAAGTAGGTATCCCCGGTCCGTCAAATAATCCCCTGACTGCTCCACCAATCTCCTATAGAAGAACAGACCATCCTCATGACCGTCCAGTGCACCGTATGGTTCAAATTGCACCACCTCCGGCATCAATGTCTCAATGACAGATGTGGCGATATACGGCGGATTAGAAACCATCACATCGTACTTCCCGGACACCTCTGTAAACATATCACTGCAAAGCCATGTGGCCTCAACCTCATTCATCCTTGCATTCTCCCGGGCCGTCTCAATGGCTTTCTCTGAAATGTCAACTCCAACGCCTCTGCAGTCCTGCTTCATCTTTAAAAGACTAATAAGAATACAGCCGGAACCGGTACACATATCTAAAATAGTATCCCCGGATTCGATTACAGACAGTGCCTGCTCCACCAAGGTCTCTGTGTCCTGACGGGGTATCAGCACGCTGGGATTTACCAAAAAGTTCAATCCCATAAACTCCTGAAAGCCTGTAATATATTGCAATGGCACATGCTCCATACGCTTGGCCAATGCTTGCCGATAAGACTCCACGGTAGCATCATCCACCGCCTGCTCCATCTGCAAAAAATATTCCTGCCTGCTAAGGACCGTCACAAACTCCAGCAAATACCATGCGTCCACCTTTGCCTCTGGGTTGCCTGCGGCTTCAAGCTGCCTCTCCCCTTCCTGCAAAAGTTCTCTATATTTCATGGAAACACTCCTTATTTTCTTCCTGAAAAGTTCTCCAATCAAAGACCGCCTCCACAGAGGCAATCCCCACCTCAATCATAGACTCATCCGGCTCTCTTGTGGTTAATTGCTGTAGCCACAGTCCCGGCTTGCTCAACCACTGAATAAATTTGTTCTCAGTTCGTCCCGCCAGACGGATAAACTCATAAGAAACCCCGGCAATCACCGGAATCAGTACCAGACGACACAAAAACTGTAACACAGGAGAGTCAAATCGAATAAACATGAAAACAAACACGCTGATAATCAGCACAAACAGCAAAAAGCTGGTTCCGCAGCGCTTGTGCTGCTTGGAACTCTTCTTGACATTTTCCACAGTCAGCTCCAGTCCATGTTCAATACAGTTGATACACTTGTGCTCCGCCCCGTGGTACATAAACACCCGCTTGATATCCTCCATCAGAGAAATCAGCAATACATATCCGATGAAAATCACAATGCGAAACAGTCCTTCCACCAAAGCCTGTATACTCTGAGACTCCACGAATCTTCCCACAAAACGAGAGAAAAGATAAGGAATCAGCATAAAAATTACCAAAGCCATGGCAACAGACACGATGAGTGTCCCTGTCATCTCGGCTTTTTCCTTTTTTTTCTTGATCTTTTCCTCTTCCGGAGTCAATTCCTTCTGTGGCTCCTCATCAAAGTACGCCGCTGAATCCATCAGGGTGGACATACCCATGACCAATGAATCTATAAAGTTAAATACGCCTCGAACAATGGGGATACGATATCCCACATGGTCCCGGTTTTTTGTTTTCTTCTTATCTACGTGAATGGATCCGTCCATAAGACGCAGGGCAACGGCATAATCTTCCCCATTTCGCATCATGACGCCTTCCATCACGGCTTGCCCGCCAATACCTGAATATTTCATAGTCATTTCCTCATTTCACTACAAAACAATGGGGTCAGACGAAAAGGTCTGACCCCAGCAATTATCTAGCAGTATTTCTTACTGTTCAATACCATACTTCTTATTGAACTTATCAATACGTCCACGAGCCTGAGCAGCCTTCTGCTGACCAGTATA
>JAQXIY010000096.1 GCA_029008035.1 Lachnospiraceae bacterium | reverse complement strand
CAATCATATTTAATTTGAGTGGCATAAATCCGACAAGGCCAAGCATTAGTATTTCTATAAACAGAATGATTTGTCTCCAGTGTATGCCCTTACTGTTCTTGAACTTGTTTTCAATTTGCTCGGCAATAAAAATTCCTGCAGTAAATGAAAGCAAAGGAAACATATAATGAAACCCCATAACCGCATTGCCTTGCATAAAATTCTGACTCATCAGAACAACATTACCTGTTTGAGCATTTGCAAAAACATGGTCTCTCATATTGTAAGTATATGCATCCTGAAATCCACCTGAAAACGCCAAGATAGCACATAATCTAAAGCTCTCTGATGTTTGCAATGTGAATGAACACCTCCATAAATTCCGATTTGTACAAATCATAGAATCTTTACTCTTTTGCACATCTTACCACATTCTAGTATTTTCGTATATCATAAATTTCCCTTTGTACCTCATCCATACAAGGTATATATTCCAGCAGAGTATTATCTAGATGATAATGAATCAATCGTACAAATTCGAGATGAATTCAGACTAAATATGTGGTAGAATCACTCATATGTTTATCTTGATTAGTGAATTTACGATTAACGTAACGGAATTTCAAGACAACTCGAGAATTATATTTTAAAAAAGGAGAAAACAACAATGAAAGAAAGAGTACTTAAAGCGGTATTTGTGGCAATTTCAATTGCGTTAGGAATTACTATGGTGACATTCATAAACGATGAGGAATTCTCTCTTGTTAAGCCTGCACTCTATGCGATTATCGCATTTGCAGTTGATTTTATCTTTTCGTTAATATTTGATAGAAAGAAAAAAGCCTAGAGCTGGCACCTCCAGGCTTTTTGTGACTCCATTGGAATCACAGTATCATTTCTTAGCTAAGAATATATTACTATCTTTCCGAAGAAACATCTGATTCGAACATACATTCGTGTTATTATTATTTTTCTGTCGACTCTTCCAGCGGGAAGGGGTGACAAAATTGGAATACATAGTATCGTTTCTTATCTCTGTATTGGCATCTGTAGTTGGCTACTACATTTGCAAATGGTTAGGCAGAGATGACTGACAGCACTGGCCTAACGGTGTAGTTCTCCGCAATGCGATAGCTTTATACCAACAGCCTTGCCACAAGCATTTTGGTATGTATTTTCAGACCAATTTCAATTTTATAAAAAAATTATTCATACCACTTTTATTTTAACCTAGAGGTTTGGTATGAAAAATCATCAGATTCTTTCCAAATATTCATTCCAAACACCGTAATATCATTGCTTTAGTATGAAACCAGCGATTCGTACTCGCTCACATCAGCCTCGCCTACCCCCCATTTTCTTGCCCTGTGGACAAGAAGTATCCCTCCCTCTAAAGAGCTCGGTCAGTTCCGATTTGTACAACTCATAGAATCTTAACTCATTCCACTTCATCTGTCATGATCCATATGGGCATTGGCATCCAAGCAATGCGGAAGATGTCGCGGTGGTCCGGTGGACCACTCTGCGCCAGCAGAAGCGACGACCAAGCCGGAGGCGAGACCTTGAACTTGGGTTCAAGGTCCCTTCGGCTCGTAAAAGAAAAGACCCATCCCATTGGGATAGGTCTTTCTCTTTTAGTCGTGCGGAAGATGGGACTTGAATGAATTTCCGCACCTGGGAAATAAGATAAAAAGGAGGATTACAACGTCAGCCTTCCTGGGTACCTTTGGTGGTACCTCATTCGCCAATCAATCTAAAAGTAAAAAGAGCGCAATCCCCAGGTGGATTACATCCACATATTCAGTTAATACAGGTGCTATATAGCAGCTGTTTTTTGTTGCCTCTCAATAATACCGAGAGGAGAAGACAAATGAATATTGATGTAAAAACCGGCAATTACATCGTGGATGAGGTTGCTACTCTTAATCTTTCTGGAAATGTAATTCCAGAATCCTGGTATCACACCATAGTTAATGATAAGGGCAAGGTAAATTGTCTTGCCATACATATTCTTGCGGATATTGTGTATTGGTATCGCCCAAAAGAAAACAGCGACGAAATTACTCTTTCTGTTTCCTTTACTAAGAAATTCCACGACGACAATTACTTACAGCGAAGTTATGATCAATTGGCAGAAAAATTTAATATTTCCAAAAAACAAGCTCGTGATGCAATCGTATTTCTTGAAGGATTAGGTGTAATAGCACGACATTTTAGAACCATACAGTCTGTAAATGGTCCCCTTGCTAATGTGCTGTTTATTGAACTCGTTCCAGAAGTATTAAAAGCATTAACTTATCCGACAACGGACAACGGTATCTATAGAAATGTAGACACCTCCCTACCAAAATATGATGGGGTATCTACAAACTCTGATACTCCTCTCTCTCAAAATGAGGAGACGTATACAGAGACTACTACAAAAACTACTGCAAATATAACCACAACAGCATTAGAAGCGGACAAACAAACTGTTGTTGTTGATGATATCAAAAAAGTATTTGGTGATTGTGGTTTATCAGAAAGAGATATTATGTCTATCGCAATGATATCAGGATATGACATTGGAAGATGTAAAAAGGCAAAGGCAGTTCTTGATCAACAGACGAATGGTATTAACAATGTGGCTGGTTGGTTAATCAAAGCAATAAGAGAAGACTATCAACCAGTTCGTATTAAGCCGGCCAAAAGAGAGAATTTCTTCCACAATTTTCATGAGCGAGAATATGATATGGACGAACTTGAGCGTAAATTGTTATCGCGTGGATAGGAATATTTTAAGCATCACGCAGTAAATGGATATGACTGTGGAGGTATATCCATTTATCTGGGTGATGGTACAAGGGTTTGCCATCGGCAGGGAGTGTAACTCCCTAAGAGATTGGTAAGCCATCGGCAAGGCAACGCCTTATGAGATGGGGCCCCGAGTTAGTCGCTCTGCGACAAACTAATACGGGGTATTTCCTTGACGCGACAAGGTCTCGCATGAAATGAGGTGCCCAATATTCATATGATTATTCAAGGAAATTGAACCCGTATTAAGGTGAACAAAGAAAGGAGAAATTATGAGACAAACAAACCATAATGGTAGAGTAAATCCCAACACTGGTGCAGTTTACTCTCGTAAACACAATGATAGACAATATGACATAACAACAGCAGAAAATATCGTGGCAAGCAAAGTAATGGATAATATCATCATTCACTATGACGTCAACAACAACGCCCACAGAATTGATAATTTCGATGCCAAAAGGAAATCCATCGATGAACATGAACACGAGATATATCAGGAATTGTTTGAAAGCGCTTTGAAATCTCAGAATCAAAGAAACATAGATGCAAGGCATCCTGAAAGAAACAAATCGATAGATGATTTGTTGGATGCGAAAAACACTTGTCCCGAAGAGACCATATTTCAAATTGGCTCACTTGATGACGGTTTCCCGCCGCCAGATATTCTTTGGCACATTTTTGAATGCTATCAAAAAGATATCATCGAACACTATGGCGACAATATTCATTTTCTGGATGCTGTAATGCATTTAGACGAATCTGTTCCACACATTCATATAAGAAAAGTTTGGACTTACCACGGAAGGGATGGACTTTCCATTTCGCAGAATAAAGCATTAGAAGAAATGGGTATTGAACGACCGGAACCGGATAAGAAGCCTAGCAAGTGGAATAACGCCAAGGTGACGTTTACCCAGTATGAGAGAAAGTTGAAATTAGCATATTGCGAAGCAGCTAATTTGGAAATTGAAACAAAACCGAAATATCCTGGAAAATCAAGTTTGACCAAAGAAGAATATATTGCTGAAAAACTACTTGAAGAAAACATGATAATACGGCAAAAGAATCAAGCTATTCAAACAGAATTAGAAAATACCAATCAAATAATCTTAGAAAGAAACCATCGACTGCAAAACTTTGAAAAAGCATTATCCAAGCATGAATTATGGTTCGTTCAAAAGGAATCACAATTGAAAGCCGTTGAGATCGATTTAAGAAACGAAAAAGCGCAGATTAGAGAATCTTATTCTCAAAAGCTGACATCCATAGTCAAAGAAATAATAATCGAGTTGTTTGATAAACTGTTGACTCCTATTGTCAAAAGATTTGAAGGCAAATATCAACGAAAAGTTCTAGATGTAATGTATCAAATGGCAATTGATTCCGTTACTGCCGAAAAATTTGCTCAAATAGGATATCCCAATATGCAGGGACGAACCATTTCAGATGTGTTAGATAAAGCGGAGGAAGATGACATATTGGATGCCTTGGAGCAAGCTGGTGTTAGTAGAGACATAGTAGATGATGATGCCATTCAGATTTTCATTGATAAACTTAGAGAAGGAATGGATATAAATGAGGTGGCGAAATGCGTTTCAACTGCATTCTCAAAAGATTATTTCAGAAGAACTCATATAATACATTAATATATCTGTGAAAATAAAAAGCCTAGAGCTGGCACCTCTAGGCTTTCCGTGACTCCTATGGAATCATAATCGCTTTTCTTAGCTAATTTCATATTACTATCATTTTTCAGAAAAATCAACCCCCCCGATATTGATTCGAACATACATTCGTGTTATGATTACTATGCTGTCGACTCTTTCCAGCAGGAAGGAGGTGAATTCTTTGGAGTACATATTCGCTTTTCTTGTCTCTGTGATGGCATCTGTAGTTGGCTACTACATTTGCAAATGGTTAGACAGAGATGACTGACAGCACTAGCCTAACGGTGTAGTTCTCCGTAATGAACTTGAGACCCTTGGAACTGGCACTTCCAAGGGTTTCTTATTATTATGCTTAAAACATGTCTTTCTATTTTCGTTTCACAAAAAAGAATTCTTCCTTTGTATGTTTCTTTTCATTAATCATAGCAATCACTATATCGACTGTGTTTGAGTCCACTGTAATCTGACTGTTTTGATTGTACTCTCTTTGGTTCCATTGATATATTTTGTCTTTACCTCAAACATCTGTATTGCGATTGTCAAACTCATATATGGTTAGTTGCTACTGTCAAGAGCAATCGCTATCAGGACAGCAATAATTTCATACTTCCTATCATCTACAACATCAATGGTAAAACTATCAATGTAGTCAGATTTTAGATGTAAAGGGCATTGTTTTAAAGTTGCATATTCTATATGCCTATTATATAGTGTAAATATTTCCCCCTTCTGCTTCATTTTCACAATACCATCTGTCAAATCAACCTGTCGAGACTGTTCTCCTCTTCTTAACTTTGTTAATAATGAGTCACCTAGATATACCGTTCTGTTATTTCCCTTTTCATCTAGTAGCGGAATATGAAAATCAGCGATGCCTTCTTTTATTATCCCCACTTTGTTTCGTTCAACATCAAACACATAATAATTGCTTGCATCCAACAGCAATCCTATGCCAACCTCTGAACTGCTCACATAGTATCTCAATGTTCCATTTTCATCAAAAACCTTATATGGGAAATGAACATCATATAAGTCTCTTATATTTGGATATTTCATCAATGCCCCCGCAATAGAACTTAATCCAAACGAGCGTCTCTTCACTATCAAATGCTTTACACCTGAATTTGTTTTATTCTTCTCAACAGGAAATTCAGTATTTTCTTGATATTTGCTATGAATCGTTCGTTCTGACAAAACTTCAATATCAATGGTATTGTCCTCCTGAAATTCATTAGTAAGCATATCTGAAACTGTTTTAATGTTCTGTGTAAGACTTTGCAATTTTTCATATAACCCCATAAAAATCAACCTCACATTTGATGTTATTTATTCTTTCTATATTTTATGATACCAAAAAACACCTAGATGTCTAGCATTAGACACCTGTATTATGTTTTATGACAAGACGTCTCTGAAACATATTGCCAGTCAATAAACTCATTGTTCCGATTCATATACTGTGAGTTGGTTAACAGAGTTTCTGTACCATCTGATATGAATTATTTTACTAGTTCCTGCCTTTTATATTCTTTTAAAAAATAAAAGAGTTCTATCAAGATTCTTCCGAAGAATAATTAAAAAGCAACAAACTATTAAATTTATCTTGTCTTCCAATGTCTTTTTTTGTAATTTCTAGTAATTGTAATCATACTATACCCATTGATATGTGTAGGGGTTAACAAAATACCCGAACACATCAAAGAGGCAATAAAGCCAGCGTGTACCTTGAAAACTGAATATGTGATGTAGATATGGGATTGTTGCACGGAGGAGAAATTATGCGTACAACAACAGAACATGAAATAACAAGTAAAACGATAGCAGTTGATATAAAAGGTCTTATGGAGATTTTGTGCTGCGGTGAGCCCGCAGCACGTGAAATTGGTATAATAGCTGAAGCTCGAATTCCAACTTCTGGAAAGCGAGTTCTTTATTCTGTAGATAAGGTTTAGACTTATTTGCAGAATAGTTCCTATTAACAAATTCTAGTCAAGGGGGGATGTGCTTATGTCATTACAACAGAACACTCCTGCAACAGAATCCGATGTCTTTAATGAAATCAGAAACATTCAAACAGAGATTTTGAACTTGATGGATTTAAAGAATAAGGGTATGGTAGAAAGTGTTGACGTTGTAATACACGAATTGGCAAAGAAAGAATTTAGTTTAAAGGAGAAAAAAGTATTAGAAGTACATTCCTATGCTATCACCCAGACCTCTATAATGAAAAACGGTAAATCTGTTCCCAAGTGGCAGACCAATTGTGGCGATAAACGTCCTCGATGCTCTACATATGAAGCACTCATAGATAAGCTATATGAGCATTACTTTGGTAAGACAGCTATTACGGATTACTCATTTAAAGCAATCTTTGAATTGGCAGTACAAGAGAAAATCGACACGGAACGGCCAAAGGAAAAGACCATACGGGATTATTACAGTTCTTATAAGGCGTTCATTACAGATGAACTTGGAGCAAAGGATATACGGCTAATTAAGGCGACAGAACTAAAGAAGTACATTATGGATACTGTCATCAATTTAAACCTCACAGAGAAGCGTTTATTGAAATTAAAGGGCATTCTCAATTTGGTGTTTAATTATGCCACGTATCCGGAACACCGTATTTTAGAATTTAGTCCTGTGCCACCAAGCAACAGACAATTTAAGAGGTATAGCAGACCGGTCAAAACCAAGCCAGAGGAAAAAGCATTCCAACCAACTGAGCTAGAACTTATAAGAAAGCATTTGTGGGAGCGTGTTCATTCCCGCGAGTATGATATCAATGGATATGCCATATTGTTTGCTTCTGAGGTGGGACTACGTGAAGGTGAAATCCCTTCGCTGAAATGGTGTGATATCACAGATACAGCGATTCATATCCACTCACAGCAGAACGATGAACGACGGGATGGTAAGAAAGTATTCTACTATAATCCTACTACCAAGAATGAAAAAGGCATTTGCAGAGACGGACGATATTTTCCAATGCATAAGAAAGTAAAGGAAATATTAGACGAGGTAAAAGCAAAGCAGGAAACTCTTGGCATTGAAACGGAATGGGTATTTGCCAGACGAGATGGAAGTTGGACCACCACAGTCGCTTATTCAGAAGCGTTAAATAAAGTGGCTCACAAGCTAGGCTTATCTTTAAGCAATAATCACGCATTCCGTATTGCTCTAAATTCCTACGTGCTGGTACCTATGGGAATCCCAGTAACGGAAAGAGCACAAATGCTTGGTCATTCAGTAGACACGAACCTCAGACACTACACTTTTGCTAGAACAGATGAATATCTGTCAGAAATCACGAATAAATGGAATGATTTCATTGATAAAACACGAGAGGTAGAAAAGAAAAAAGAGGTACCTCGGGGTACCTCAAATGTCGTTCCGTTTCAGGCAAAAGAAAAAAGCCTTGAGTCCTCAAAAACCCAGGCTTCTTTCTAAAAACACGCAATGCGGAAGATGGGACTTGAACCCACACGACATTGCTGCCACAAGATCCTTAGTCTTGCTCGTCTGCCAGTTCCGACACTTCCGCATATCGTCTCGCGACGACCGTTATATAATATCAAACATCTAAAAATATGTCAACGATATTTTAGAAGAAATTTCTATAACTTAATTAGCAAACCAATGACCGCTCCTGCTGCCAGCCAAACGATGGGATGCAATTTCTGCAATTTCTTCACCTGCATTAAAGCAAAAAATGCCACACACATAACAACCGGTATAATCGGAAATTGAAAACTTCCATCAGAGGCCGTAAAGATTGCTGTCTGAATCAATCCCACAACAGCTGTTGCAATCAGACCAGTCACCGCCGGACGAATGGTCCAGAAGGCTGATTTCACATATTTATTTTCCGAAAAACTCTGTAGCATCCTGGCAACGATAATCACCACAATAATGCTGGGAAGAACCAAAGAGCAAGTGGCCACCAACCCACCAAGAAAACCTGCTGCATTATATCCTGCATAAGTCGCCATATTGACGCCGATTGGTCCCGGTGTACTCTCGCTCACCGCCAACATATTGGCAACATCAGCCTTGGTGTACCAATCATATTTATCTGCCAAGTCCATAAGAAATGGAATGGTGGCAGGACCGCCACCTACGGCAAAAAGTCCAATCTGAAAAAATTCTATAAACAACTGTAAGAATACCATTATACTTCAAGCCTCCCCATCTTATGCAAAATTACTCCAAGCGCTCCTGCCAAAATAACCACAAGAACGGTAGGGATTGGGGAAAACATAGCAAGCACAAATGCCACCACTGCAATTCCCACACAAAACGCATTGAGAAAACTTTTCTTTGCCAGAGTCAGTAAGGTATTTAACATCAGGGCACATACCACAACCTTAATACCACCAATGGCGTGGGCCACATATACATTTGACATAAACTGCTCCAGAAACATGGCCAGAATGGAGACAATAATCAGAGACGGACTCACCATACCCAGAGTGGAGAAGATGCCGCCGATGACACCTCTTCGCTTATATCCCACAAAAGTAGCCACATTCACCGCAATAATTCCCGGTGTACATTGGCCGATGGCATAGTAATCCAGAAGCTCATCCTCCGTTACCCAATTCTTTTTCTCAGACAATTCATATTTCAACATAGGCAGCATGGTAAGACCGCCACCGAAGGTTAAGCCTCCTATGCGAAAAAAGGCAGCGTACAATTCAAATAATTCTTTCATATTCTCTCCAAAACTCTATGGAGTCACTGAAGGGACAGGTACCAACTGGCATCCAACCAGTTGGAGCCATTGGTACCCGTCCCCATTGGCTCCATTCTTATATATGTTTAATCTCTCTCCATTTGCCTTTCCACGTATACAGAATCATCAATACCGCCCCAATGACAAAGGATACGGGGTAAGTATAGTATACTCCCCAAATGCTGTCAAAATGCGGAGCTGCCAGGTTAATCCACGCAATACGACACAGACACAGGGAAAACAGAATAATCAACATAGGTGGCAGGGTCTTTCCGCTGCCTCTCACCGTCCCGGCCAGGTCGTGAATCACACTAAGCAGGCAGTAGTATGGGGCCAGACTCCATACTGCCATCACCCCATATTGGATCACCTCCGGGTCCCGGCTAAACATAGCAATAATGGGATGGGCAAAAGTAAGCATAATCACAGACATGCCTGCGGTATAAATCAATCCCATAATCAGAACGGTGTACAGTCCCTTTTTCACCCGGTCCAAGCGTCCGGCGCCCATATTTTGTCCGGTAAAGGTGGTGGCTGCCAGACTGAAGCTCATAATTGGCAAAATATTAAATCCATCCACCTTCATATACGCGGTGAAGCCCGCCATAGCCGATGTGCCGTAGCCATTGACCCCCGCCTGAATCAGCATATTGGAAAAAGCGATAACAGCATTCTGGATAGCTGTGGGAAGTCCCAATTTAATGATGGAAACAGCCATGCGCTTGTGCATGCGAATCTTTTTCCAGGTCACACGATATGGGGCTTTCGTCCGAAGCAAAAATCCCATAATGGCAACGCAGGACACAAGCTGACTAATGTCGGTGGCAATGGCCGCCCCTGCAATTCCCATGCGAAAAACCGCCACAAAGAGAAAATCCAAAGCAATATTGGTGATAGAAGCAATGGCCAGATATTTCAGGGAGCGTTTGGAGTCTCCCACAGCATTTAGAATACCGGATGCCATATTATAAATTACATTAAACACCACGCCCAGAAAATAGATACGAAGATAAAGAACTGCCTGGGGCACAACCGCCTTGGTGGTTCCCACAGAGGCAACCAAAAATGGCGTCAAAACAAGGCCGGCAACAGCCACCACCAGTCCTAAGACTACACTGATGGCAATGGTGGTGTGCACTGCCTTTTCCAAATCATCATAATCTTGTCCCCCAAAATATCGGGCAATCAAAATTCCGGCACCACTGGAAGCTCCGATGCAGAAAGAAATCATCAAAAAAGTAAGATTTCCGCTGGCACCAACGGCAGCCAAGGCCTCTCGCCCCACGAAGTTTCCCACAATAAGAGAATCCACGGTGTTATATAATTGTTGAAGAAAATTCCCGATAATCAGCGGGATGGAATATAACAGGATGGCTCTCGGTATAGAGCCTGTTGTCATTTGCAATTCTTGTGATATTTCTTTTGCTTTAGCCATAATAAAACATTCTACTCCTGATAAGTCGGATTTGACAAGCGCCAATAGGCCTAATGGCTCACACGTGCGTTGTGGGTGAGGGGATCGCGGTCACTGTAACAGAAACGAACAAAAGCAGGCTCCGGCAAAGGTTGCATGATTTGCTCCCCGGTTTGCTCCCACACCGGATAAGTAAACACATCCATGTGGTCCTGCTTGTCTACCGTTCTCTCGCGAATATCATCCTTCCAAGGGGTCAAATCCAGGGCAAATTCCGCCCTGCTCTTACAATTCTCTCGCAAATACAAATCGTATGTCAAGGTCTGTCTCACCACCTCCACGACCTCAGGCATATATTCTGCTGCAAATGCAAACACCACCGAATATCGATAACTTCTTGCCGGCACATGAACATAGTAGTCGTGCTTTTCATAAAACTCAGCCATGGCAGAAAACATGGCAAAGGGCGTCTCGAATCTCGTCTCCAAAACTGCCAATGTGGCGGTGAACTGTCCGCTGTTATAGAAGAGTTCCACCATCTCTTCTATCTGTTTTAATTTCTGAATCTCCTCATAAGAAATCCACTTGGTAGAAAGCACCTCATAGGGAGGCGCACTGTGATGGCGAATCTCGTATGCCTCTGCCATCTCCTCCATATGCGAACCCTTCAGCACCTTGAGAAATCCCAATTGCAATTGATCCGGTCTCATCACAAAAACCTCGTTGAAGCTTCTCTGAAAACTTTCGTAATCTTCATAGGGTAGTCCCGCAATCAAATCCAGATGCTGATGAGTGTTGCCAAATGACTTCACCGTATCTACATTTTTGTGAACTTTATCCAAATCCATCACACGACGTATCTCCGCGATGGTGTCTCTGTTGGTGGATTGCACACCGATTTCAAGCTGTATCAACCCGGGGCGCATCTGCTTTATCACAGACATCTCCTCTTCTGTCATAATATCTGCCGCCACCTCAAAGTGAAAATTCGTCACACCATTATCGTGCTCCAGCAAATACTTCCAAATAGCCATGGCATGTTCTCTGTTACAGTTAAAGGTGCGATCGATAAATTTCACCTGTTTTACCTTGTGATTCAGAAAAAATTGAAGTTCGGGAAGCACCAAATCCAGAGAACGCAGTCGCACCTGCTTATCGATGGAGGACAGACAGTAGCTGCACCGGAACGGACATCCCCGGGATGACTCATAATAGATAATCCGATTTTCAAACCTTTCCAATCCCAATTCCTCATAGAAAAAGGGAATGGAATCCAAATCCGTCATCCCCCGAGTCCCAGTGTAAAAGGCTCCTGTCTCCCTGTCTTGCCCCGGCAGGCAGAGCCCGGCAATATGGGAAAAGTGCTCCGGGTTGGCAGAACCTTTCACATAACAGCCCACCAATTCTGCAAAGGTCTCCTCCCCTTCTCCTACCACAATTCCTGTCAGGCATGGGTGTGATGCCAAGCGTTTGGATGCGTCAAAGGACACCTCGGGTCCTCCCAACCACAAATCCACATCCGGTAGCACCTTGGGAATATCCGAAAGTAATTCCTCCACCACATGGATGTTCCAGATATAACAGGAAAAGGCTATCATCTTAGGCTGTCTTCCATACAAGTCTGCAAGTATTTCCTCCTGCTTTTGATTGATAGTGTATTCCACCACCTCGATAGACTCTCTCCACTCCTTTGCATAGGAATAAAGACTATACACCGCAGGATTGGAATGAATGTATTTGGCATTGATTGCCACAAGCAATATTTTTCCTTTCATCTGGCACCCCTGAAAATTTATTGAAACATAAAAAGATTATATAAAAGGTAATGGGACTCTTCAAGTGAAGAGTCCCATTAAGGAGAATTTGGAAGTTAACTATAATAAGTTTTAACGAATAAACTATAATTAATTCTTCCGAATCGTTCGGTTTCCCTATCCGATTCTCATTAAGTTATGTTTATTATACAAAAGCAACTGGGACAAGATAGGGACAAATATCCCATTTTTTTGCAAAAATGCATATTTTTTCAAAAAATATATACATTTTTACAAATTAAAGTATCTTTTTGCATTATAATAGGAAATCCCCTGTATAATTTTGCAAAGAGATTTGTCGTCTGCAGGATATTCTCCGTTCTCAACCCAAGTACCGATCAATTCACACACAATTCTCCGAAAATATTCATGTCTGGTGTATGAAAGAAAACTTCTGGAATCCGTCAGCATACCGATGAAATTGCCCAAAAGTCCCAAATTGGCCAGGGATGTCATCTGCTCCATCATTCCCGTCTTATTGTCGTTGAACCACCACGCACTACCCTGCTGAATCTTGCCAACAGCGTCTGATGACTGGAAACAGCCGATGATGGTGCCGATAGCGGCATTGTCAATAGGATTCAGTGAATAGATGATAGTCTTTGGCAACTGATTGGTGTACTCCAGTGCATTTAAGAAGTCCGCCAACTCGCCCACTGGGGCGCTGGTGGAAATGCTGTCGATTCCCGCATCCGGTCCTAGGCTTTCAAATAATCTGCGGTTGTTATCTCTCTTCACACCGTAGTGCAACTGCATTACCCAGTGCAAACGATGATACTCTCTTCCCAAATGAAGGAGAATTGCCATCTTGTATTTACCGATTTCCTCGGATGTCAAAGTCTTACCTGACATCTTATTAGAAAATATCTCTTCTACTTCCTCATCGGAAGTCTTGGCATATGCCACATACTCTAAGCCGTGGTCACTGACCAAACAGCCTGCCTCGTTGAAGTACTCCATTCTCTTGGTAAGGGCAGCCTTCACATCTGCAAAGGTAGAAATGGTCATCTCGCTGACTTCTGCCAACTTTTCCATATAACCACAGAAATCATCCTTCTCTATGTTCACAGCTTTGTCCGGTCTCCAGGATGGCAAAACTTTCACCGGAAAACTCTCATCCGCTGCAATCACCTTATGCCAATGCAAATCATCAATAGGATCATCTGTGGTTCCAACCATCTCTACATTGGAGGAAAGAATCAACTGTCTTGCAGACATGTTCTTCAGTTTCTCATTGCAAAGGTTCCATACTTCCTCCGCCGTGTCTCCATTTAAGGCACCATGATAATCAAAATATCTCTGCAATTCCAGGTGAGACCAGTGATACAGCGGATTTCCCACTGCCATCTCCAACGTCTCTGCCCATTTCTGAAACTTTTCTCTATCCGATGCGTCTCCGGTGATAAATCGCTCTTCCACGCCGTTGGAGCGCATTTGACGCCACTTGTAGTGGTCGCCGCCCAGCCAAACCTGGGTAATGTTGTCAAATGTTGCATCCTCTGCAATTTCCCGGGGGCTCAAGTGACAATGATAGTCGATAATGGGAAGTTCCTCCGCAAAATCGTGAAACAGATGCTTTGCCGTATCTGTGGATAACAAAAAATCCTCATCCATAAACTTTTTCATAAGCAACTCCTATGCGTTCTTTACCAAATCCACTGCGCTTCTTGTCATGGCCTCAATCTCGTCGAACTTGCCGTCGCGAATCAGGTCGCCCTTTACCATCCAGCTTCCGCCTGCTGCAATAATCTTTGGCTCAGCAAGATACTCTAATACGTTTGCCTCACTGACACCACCCGTTGGCATAAAGCGCATCTGTGGGAATGGTGCAGCCAACGCTTTGATTGTTTTTAAACCGCCGAACTGCGCTGCCGGGAAAAATTTAGCTACCGGAAGGTTGTGGTTTACCACCATCATCAACTCCGTAGGAGTGCACACTCCCGGAAGAATAGGAATATTATTGTCACAGCAGTACTGTGTCACTTCCTCAGAGTAACCCGGTGTCACGATAAACTTTGCGCCACAATCGATAGCCTGTTTACACTGCTCTACGTTGATGACAGTACCTGCTCCCACCAACATCTCCGGGAAAGCCTCGCTCATAGCCTTGATGGAATCTGCTGCCGCCTCTGTACGGAAAGTAACCTCAGCTACCGGAAGGCCACCATTCATCAGTGCCTGTCCCAAAGGAATGGCATCAGCTACATCCTCTAATACCACAACAGGTACAATCTTTAACTCTTCAACTTTTTCTAATAATTCTTTCATTTCCATAATATTTACCTCACACTAAGTTGCTTTCGGTCTAAACCCCTGAATATGCTGAGAAACCACCGTCTACAGGAAGAACCACACCTGTGATAAATCCTGCTGCATCGTTGTTCAAAAGGAACAAAAGACTTCCGATTAACTCCTCAGACTCACCGAAACGTCCCATTGGTGTAGCAGCAAGAATCTTGCCGGTGCGGGCTGTTGGAGTTCCATCTTCATTGTACAGAAGCTTTGCATTCTGCTTTGTAGAGAAGAATCCCGGTGCAATGGCATTAACACGAATGCCGGACTTGGAGAAATGTACTGCCAACCACTGTGTAAAGTTACTGATAGCAGCCTTTGCCCCTGAGTATGCAGGAATCTTAGTAAGTGGTGTGAATGCATTCATAGAAGAAATATTCAAGATGTTGCATCCCTCTTTGTCCACCATATCCTGTGCAAAAATCTGTGTTGGAAGCAATGTTCCGATGAAGTTCAAGTTAAATACAAATTCTACGCCACTTGGATCCAAATCGAAAAATGAGATTGTGTCCGCATCGATATCGCCAGCCTCGTAGTACTCCTTGTCTGTGGTTGCTCTTGGATTATTTCCACCCGCTCCGTTGATAAGAATATCGCAGGTGCCCAAATCTGCTACTACTGCATCGTGAGTTGCCACCAGGCTCTCCTTCTCAAGAACATTGGTCTTGTATGCCTTTGCAACGCCTCCCTCTGCTACAATATCGTCTGCAACTGCCTGAGCCGCCTCTTCATTCAAATCCAATACAGCAACCTTAGCCCCTGCCTGTGCCAATGCTTTTGCAAACATTCCGCAGAGAATTCCGCCTGCTCCTGTTACAACTGCTACTTTTCCTGAAAGATCTGTGTTAAGTGGTAATTTCATCATGATATTTTCCTCCTATTATCTCTATTACTTAGAAGCCTTCTCTACTGCTTCAAACAATCCATTGATATAAGTTGCGCCAAGGGCTCTGTCGAAGAGGCCATAACCGGCTCTTCCTGTCTCACCCCAAATCATTCTTCCGTGGTCCGGACGAACATATCCAACAAATCCGTTGTCGTGAAGTGCCTTTACAATCTCATACATATCCAAGCTTCCACAGCTGGAAAGGTGAGCTCTCTCCTCAAAGCCGTTGTCCAGAACCTGTACATTTCTCAAGTGTGCGAAATGGATTCTGCCCATCTTAGCGTATTTTGCAGCCATACGAACCACATCATTCTTTGCAGAGCATCCCAGAGAACCTGTACAAAGCGTAATTCCGTTGTGAGGATCGTCAACAAGCTTTAAGAAACGGTCCAGATTCTCCTCACAGGTAATGATACGCGGAAGTCCAAAAATGCTCCAGCAAGGATCATCCTCATGAATCGCCATATTCACGTCGCACTCTGCTGCCACCGGAATAACCTTTTCCAGGAAATACTTCAGATTATCCCACAAATCGTCCTCAGACAACTCCTGATACTCAGCAACAATGTCCTTAAGTTCTTCTCTGGTGTAACTGGCATCCCAACCCGGCAAAGTCAAATCACTGTCAGACTCTAACGGATTTACCTTGTCCACCTGCTCCTGATAATATACAAGGGATGTGGAGCCATCCGGCAACGGATGGTCTAACTGGGTTCTTGTCCAATCAAACACCGGCATAAAATTGTAGCATACACACTTAATACCAGCCTCTGCCACACGTCTGATGTTCTCACAATAGTTTTCGATATATTTTTCTCTGGTTGGCTTGCCCAGCTTGATGTCCTCGTGCACCGGAATACTCTCAATGACTTCAAAATGCAAACCTGCATCCTCTGTCTGCTTCTTCAACTTGGCGATGGACTCTCTACTCCAAACTTCACCAACAGGCACGTCATATACTGCAGTTACGATGGAATCCATTCCCGGAATCTGTGCAATCTGCTGTAATGTCACCTTGTCATCTTCACCGTACCAACGAAATGATAATTTCATGTAAAAACCTCCTTAAAAATCTTGGTTACTCTCGTTATATTCAATGTACCCTCTTTCCTCATGAAATAAAACTACAAAAGTTGTTGTAAACATTGCAAAAGTTGTGGTGTGGGATTAAAATGAGATAAAAAGGAGGTGCAA
>JAQXIY010000095.1 GCA_029008035.1 Lachnospiraceae bacterium | reverse complement strand
TCGAAAACTCACGCCGCGCAGGTCGTTGTTTGAGCATAACAAGTAATATGCAAAGTTGACTGTCAAGCGAGTTTCGACAAGCGGCGTGTAATCGGCTTCGAAAAAACACACCATTAGGCAGACTAGAAGGAAAATCCCTGAGCATCCACGTCAGGCGGACAATCCTGCGCAGCTGTCGAAGCCGTAATAAGACAGTCGCCCATCAATAAAAATGCCCTGCAACAATTGCTATGCATTCTGCTCAAATGACCTGCGGCCCACAAGCCGACAACAGCCATCCCTTATCTTGGAATCTTGGCATGTGTTTATTAAGGCAAAAATGGGAGTTCCCAATAAGGGAACTCCCATTTATATTGTACGCTAATATGATTATGATTCTGCGCCGCGAGAAGCATAATACTCTTCAAAGAGCTTGTTGGCTGCTGTCATGGTATCCTGACTGATGCTTGGAAGCGATTTGCCCCAGGCCGCTGTTGCCTGGCGAAATCCTTTTTCCATTGCCGCCTGCATCTCTTTCATCTTATCTACATCATCTCCTGCCAGGGCACTGGCAAAATCGAAGAGTCTCTGGGAGGTCTGCTTCACTCCCCAGTAACCATCCTCAGAAATATCCTGCTGCGCCTGCGCCTTGGTAGCCGCATCAACGGTAAAATCTCCGCTGGCCAAAAATCTCCAAATAGAGGTATCTCCTGTAGCCTGACTGTAGGATTTTGCCTGACCTCTCATCATATCCTGAACCAGTGTAATCAGACTGCTCTCACGATCCTGCTGCTCTTGTTTTAACTGTTGTACTAAGGCAGCCCTATCCTCACGGCTCATTTTGTTGATGGAATAGGTAGCTTTCTTCTCTGTGCCTTCTGACTTCTCGTAAACAGCGTCTTGCTCTGCCTGTGTCTTGGCAGATTCCTTTGTCTTATTCTTGTCTGTTCCTTTACCATATGGGCTATAGGAAGCAGTGGCCATTGTGCCTGTAACCGGATTCATACTCATATCTTTCTCCTCCTTGAATTCACCTCGCGCCAAAATCCTTTTCGGCTTTCTGTCTTATTCATTATATCGGCAGATTCTTTGGAATATTAACCCTTTTCAATCCCACTGCCAGCATCACTGCCTTTAACACATTATTGGCAATCATCATAATCCAAACGGCTGTAATGCCCATGCCCAGATAACGCACACAGATAAACGCGCCCACAATGCGCACTCCCCACATACTCACCAGCTCCACCAAAAGAGGATATCGGGTTCTTCCCATTCCGTTGTAAATCCCCTCCATCACCGCAGAGGTTCCAAATATGGGCTCCGTAAAGGCCACCATGCGAAGAAGCTTTGCACCGATGGCAATCACCTGCTCATCCTCTGTAAAAATCCCCATCATAAATTCTGCTCCCACAAAAAGCAGAAAACCGGAAACACACATCAGCAAAAAGATAATACTGATTGATGCCAGTTTTACATCCCGCTCTTTCTTGGGATTTCCCTCCCCGATGGCATTTCCAATCATGGTGGAAGTAGCTGCCATCATACCATATCCGGGAATGTAGAAAATTTCTTCGGCGGTAATGGCAATTGCGTGAGCCGCATAAATGGTGGTACTCATAGAGGATACAAAACTGGTAAACACCACGTGCCCCAGACAGGAGGCAACCCTTGTAAGCACAATGGGAAAGCCAATGGCCATAATGGCGGCAAACACTCTCCCATCCGGGCGATAGTATGCCAAAGGCACTCTCGTTTCCTTGCCCCTGAGAACAGGATTGTGGAGAAATACCATAGTCATCATTGCCCCACCAATGACAACAGAAATGGCTGTTGCCATACCTGCTCCTACTGCCCCTTGGGACAACTGATAGATAAACAAATAGTTCAGTCCGATATTTAAAAAGCTGACAAATACATTGACATACATTGGTGTCTTTGTGTCACCGGTGGCTCGTATGGCAGCCCCGAAAATGATAGTAGCAGCCCGAAACACCATAGGAAGATTCACGTACACAAAATATCTGGTGGCATCTCTGTGAATACTTGACTCCGCTCCCATCCACACCGGCATATGGGGTGCCATCCACAGAGTGATGCCCATAATCGCAATCCCCACCACCAAAGCCACCAGTATGGTCTGCCTGGCAGCCTCCTGCACCTTTTTGTCATCCCCCTGACCTATTCCTCGGGCAATGTAGGATAAAAAGCCGATACTCAAGCCACTAATCACACTGTTAATTAGCCAGCTATAGGTAGAACTCAAGGAGACGGTGGCAGTTGCCGCCGCACCTAATCGTCCCACCATGGCTGTATCAATGTACTGTAAAAGAGTTTGAAACATTCCCTCCAGAATTGCCGGCCAAGCCAATGTCAGCAATGCCTTGACAACCTTGTTTGTTCCTGTCTTCATCATTTCCACTGCTCCAAAAGCCCTATGGTTGGTTCTCCCCAGGAATAATCCTCCATATAGATGCCATAGTAAGAATTCACCGCCGCCGTATCTCCCTGTAAAAAGGCATACAAATCACACCGTATCTTTTCCGGCCGCAGGGCAAGATAGTTATATCTTTTTTCAATGATGTCATCCACACCAGCCTCACGCAAGGTCTTCATCATAGACCCGATCACTTTCTGCACATAACTGTTTTTTCTCTTATCTCCCAGAGTGTCCTCCCAAAGGTACATCTCAATTTCGCTGTTGGAAAGTCCCGCCCCCCTTTTGTCAACCAAGAGGGCCAAAAGTTCCTTGCTTTTGCTCCGCTCAAATTTTAATTCTTCCCGGTTCACAAAAGCTGCAAATTTGCCGAAGGTCACCACAGAAAGGCAGGTCTCATCTGTGCCGTTTCCTCCCACCGGGTTCCACCCAACCTTCACCTGCTCTCTGGCAGGGGTCACGGTATCCACAACCTTTTGGATGGCCTCTGCATCCACAGGCTTTAACAAATAGCCGCTGGCCTGAACTCCAAAAGCCTCGCTGGCATAATCATTATAGGCTGTGACAAAAATAATGGTAGTACCCGGAGACACATCCTTAATCTCTTTTGCCAATTCAATTCCTGTATAGCCTCGTAGCTGTATATCCAAAAAGGCGTACTCCGGCTCCTCATGAATCTCCATGAGCTTGTTCACACATTCCATGCATTCCTTCGCCTTTCCAAAGCTATGTATCTCTTCTTCCGGAAACACCTGCTGCAGGGCCATGGTCAGAGCCTGTCTGGCCAGTCCTTCATCATCTACTGCAATAATATGCATTTTCTTTACTCCTCCTGGGGCAATATAATGGTGATTTTGGTTCCTATGCCAACCTGACTTTCAATGACAAAATCGCCACCTGCCATTCTCTGTATTCTTTCTTTT
Source organism: Lachnospiraceae bacterium (assembly GCA_029008035.1). Taxonomy (GTDB): domain Bacteria; phylum Bacillota; class Clostridia; order Lachnospirales; family Lachnospiraceae; genus Pararoseburia. The sequence goes on along the minus strand of JAQXIY010000095.1, from coordinate 3,357 downwards.
ACATTCCGCAATCCAATATGAGTCCGCTGTTTATCCAACGCTTTCTCCTCCAACAGGCTCATATCAAATCCGACGCCGTCGTCCTCCACACACACAAAGACAGTCTGCTGCCGACGATAGGTGGAAATCTTCACCCGACCTCCGTCTTCCTTGCCCCCTACACCGTGTTTTATGGCATTTTCCACCAAAGGCTGCAGGGTCAGCGTAGGAATGTCAAAAGACATTTCTTCAATATTGTACTCCACCTCCAGATATTCTCCCTGTCGCATCAGTTCCAGCTCCACATAATGTCTGGTGTGCTCCAATTCCTTGACAAAGGGAATCAATTCCTTGCTGGCAAGTGAGTCCATATTACCTCGAAGATATTTGGCAAAATCCCCCAAGGATTTTCTGGCCTTCTCCGGATCCTGAACACACAGTGTCTGAATTGCTGTGATAGAATTGTACAAAAAATGAGGTCGAATCTGACTGAGCATAATGGAAACCTGAGACTGCACAAGTTCCTTTTCCAACTGTGCCGCCATCTGGGATCGCTTCTCCCTTTCCCTTGATTGCTGAAAAATCACTATGTATTGCAACACGGAATAACTCAGCAGTCCTATTTGGAATGGATAGAACAGAAAATAATAATGTATGACGAAATGTATGATTTCTATCAAAATACAAATGGTGAGAATTGCGCTGGACACAATCATATATTTCATCCGATGTTCCCGATATCTCCTATAGTCCAAAATCAAAAGTACCAGTTCCGCAAGCAGGAAAACACCATTCAGGGCTGCCATCACCGTAAGCCAAACAGTTTCCGGCAAAGGAAATTTCAACACAAAATGTCCCAAAATGTATCCCCCAACAGTGGCCCCCCATACCGCCAGCAGTTTTCTGCTCAGAAGCCAATTCTTTTTGGTATGCATATGAAACATCATGTTCATTATAAGAAAAAAGCATGTAGATAATTGCACTGTGATATCCAGCAAGAAAAGTGCTTTCTCATTGGAAATCACCAAACCGATATATTCATAATCAATCAGACAGCACATAGATCCCGTAATCATAAGAAGTCCACAGGATACCGTCCCCCGAACATTTTGGGTTTCCATAAGAATCAGGGTCATAGCTGTCAAAAGTTCAGCCATGCCCATAATAAAAATCAACAGGCAAAACAGTAATTTCACCATATTTCTGTTGGCTTGATGGGACAGCAATTGGTATTTATCTCCGCAGTAAACGCGTTGCAGCGTCCGCTTTATGGAATAGTCTGCCCCTACCCCGGGCATTCCCTGAATGGAAATAGAAATTTTATCACCGGGTTGTATTCCCTCTGACACAAAGGAAGTCCAGTTCTGACTCCAGGCACTGGATGCCCTCAAAACGGATTCCCCCTCCAAAGAGACCTGAATGCTCTCCCGATGCACCTGAAAAAACACTTCTTCTCCCGGAGGAATCTCCTGTTTGATGTATCCTGTGATAAAAATTTGGTCCACATTGTCACAGGAAATTTCATCTAAATCGGTAAAGGTATATTCTTCCCTATCGTCTCCCTTTGTATAAACGCCCTCCACAGCCAGAACGGGCATACTTTCAGCCACATTGGAACGAAACCAAGCCAAGTAGCTAAAAGCCAAAAGAATCACCACAAAAAGAAAGCCCATCGCCAAATAGCCCGGACTTCTCTTTGCAATCATATCATCCAATTCATCCCACTCTCTCGTGCACTTCATGTTATCCTCTTTGTATTTGATTTCTTCCGTTTTCCTTTGCCAAATACAACAAATCATCTGCCTGTTTCAGCAAGCCGTCCATGTCGCTCTTCCGATTGTACTCTGCAACACCAAAGCTCATGGTAACGGATATTTCCCCGTCCTGATAGGGCACCCGGATAGCGCGAATCTCATCCATAATCTGTTCCAAGTGAACAACTGCCTCGTCCTGATGCATACGCTCCATAAGAACCAAAAACTCTTCACCGCCCCAGCGGGCCACAAAGCCTTTGCCCGTCATTTTTCTTTTGAGAACTCCGGCCACCTCTCGAAGCACCTCGTCTCCCATCTCGTGACCATAAGTATCGTTGACCTTCTTAAAAAAGTCAATATCTCCGATGGCGACACAGAAATCAATATCTGCCCCTCCACTCTTTGATACCATGCGATGAAGGCGCTTATCTCCATATCTGCGATTGTATATCTGGGTCAACGCATCATATTCTACCAGAACACGAATAGCCTGCTGCATCTGCTTCCCGTCTCTTGCCAGTTGTCCCAATTCATCCTTCTGCTGCAAAACGGAAGCCGGGATCTCTGTATTAAAATTGCCTTTTGCAACTGCATTCATAAACTTTTGCAAGGCAGAAATCCGGTCTGTAAATCCATTGAGGAACCGAATGTACAAAAGAGATATAGACATAGAAAGCAGAATACAAGTCCCTACCAGGGGCCATACAGCATTTACCACAGCCAACTGTATGTCCCTTGCAGAGCGACTGACTCCTATCATACCATAGATTGTGCCATCCTCTAAAATAATAGGTCTGTAATATGCAAAATGTTTCACCCCGTGGATGGTAACATTGCCATAGAAGGCTTCCTCTCCCTCATCAATCACCCCTGCCGTCACAAAAGCAGGTGCCTTGGTGGTTGTATATCGTTTTCCATTCTCATCTGCCATGGTGGTCTGCACCCGAATATTCTTGCAGAACAGTGTCACCTCATACCCAAAGGACTCCTTTATCTCATCCATAATAGTGTAATCCGAAGAGATTTCCCGGCTTCCCTTGTATACCTTGTAAGTGCCGTCTTCTAACAGTTCGATTCCAAACACCCCGGGATATTTCTCATCATATCGGCTCTCCACCAAAGACACCACCGACTGCATTTCTATTCTTACCTGCTTTGTCATAGAACCCCATATGGACACTACTCCCACAAAGGTGATTAAAATTGTGACTACCAAAAAGGAGGCAAGGGTCAAGCCCAGCAACTTACCTCTTAAGCTTTTTTGTCTTTGCTGTTTCATATCCTATCTCCTCTCCTCAGCAAAAGAGATAAACTCTTCCAAAGGTACAGCCGGACTGTAATAATATCCCTGAAAATAGTCACACCCCATGTCTTTTAATTTATCCAATTTTACTTGGGAATCCACATATTCAGCAATCACCTCGAAGCCTATAGAGCCCCCAAGCGATATGATGGATGCCACAATATCACTGCTGCGTTCATTTTTTCCATGTCTGCCACCAGCGTCCCGTCCAATTTCACATGGGAGAAGTTATTCTCCTGAAGACTCTTAATGGAGGTGGTACCCATACTAAAGTCATCCATAGACACCTGCACTCCCTCACCATTAAGGCGGCGAATGCTT
>JAQXIY010000094.1 GCA_029008035.1 Lachnospiraceae bacterium | reverse complement strand
ATTGTTCCTGCATTGACCGAGGCTTTAAAAGCCGAATTAGCATAGCAAGAAACGAGTGCAACATCACAAGATAGATGCACTGTTTTCCCATTTTTCTTATTTTCATTGAAATGAGCCGACAAGTAATTGTCGGCTCGTTTTACGTGTTATATTATGAATGGTTGGCTGCCAGACCAGCCTCAAATATGGCGGCCATATTTTGAAACTGTGCCACATAATCATCCAGATTCATAGTCTGAGGCTTCATAAACCAGTCTGTGGCTAGCCGCACAATTCCCCCGGAATAAAAACTGGATAATATTTTGGTATCCACGGGAACCGGAGCCTGCTCTTTGGCATATGACTCCAGATAGTTAAGTATATCAGAGTAGATTTCCTCTGTGATAATGGAAGCAATGATGGAGAAGAGATGATTCTCAATTGCCTTTAGGGGAATGTGTTCCTGCTCCACAAAAGAGATGAAACGCAAAAACATTTTGGTGCAGTAAGCGGCCGGGGTGGTGTCTGGGTGTTCTTCTGTCAATTCCAGATGGAACTGTGTGATTTGTTCCCGAATATATTCCACCACAAAATCATATTTGTCGGCATAATGCTTGTAAAAGGTGGCTCGACGGATCAAGGCCTTGTCACATAACTCGTTGACGGTAATGGACTCAAAGGTCTTTTCTCGGATTAAATCAATAAAACTGTTCCTGAGAGCTTGTCTGGTTTTCAAAACTCTTAGATCTGTTTTTTTATCTTCCATCACAATCTCCTTTTGATATATAAGGAAAAATCGTTGACAGATTGAAAAGTCTGTCACTTATCTTACATTTCTCCCATAATGTTCGTTGCATATTTCTGTTTGCATGTATATTATCAAGATAGCAAACAAATGTCAATTAAGTTTTGATTGTTAATTTTATGAGACAGGTGGTGTCAACCATGGATAAGAATAAAAAGAGAGAACGACAGGAAAATAATTTGATGCTACGAGTGGCAAATATAATTGTGGACAAGCGAAATCTGTTTTTCCTTATATTTGCGTTGCTGATTGTATTTTCCATTTTTTCCACCGGATGGGTGAAGGTGGAAAATAAGTTAACGGCATTTCTGCCGGATAATGCCAAGACTACAGAAGCTATGGATGTGATGGCGGATGAATTTGTCACTTATGGTATGGCTCGGGTGATGGTAGATGGCATCACATATAAGGAAGCAGAAAAAATCAACACGGAGCTTTCTGCTGTGGATGGAGTAATGATGGTGGTCTTTGATGACACCAAAGATCATTACACCAAGGGGGCAGCTCTTTATGATATCTCTTTCGCCTATGCAGACACAGATGAGAGGTGTCTGGAGTCCTTAGATAAGGTGAAGAAGGTTTTAAAACCCTATGATGTGTATATTTCTACTGACCTGGGGGATGCCCTTTCCGATGCCTTGGCTGATGAGATGAGCCGTATCATTATTATTGTAGGAATCGTTGTGGTATTGGTGTTGACTCTGACTTCATCCTCCTACGCAGAAGTCCCGGTATTGCTAATTACCTTTATTGTGTCTGCAGTCATTAATATGGGAACTAATTTTATCTTTGGAACCATTTCCTTTGTGTCAAATTCTGTTACCAGCTGTTTGCAGTTGGCATTGGCTATTGACTATGCTGTTATATTTTTGAATCGATATAAGGAAGAACACGAGAATCTGTCTATTCATGATGCTGCTGTGGTAGCACTGTCCAAGGCAATTCCTGAGATTTCTGCCAGCAGTCTCACCACTGTGGGTGGTTTGGTGGCCATGATGTTTATGCAGTTTAAAATCGGGCCGGACATGGGAATGTGCCTCATCAAAGCAGTGTTTTGCAGCCTGCTTACGGTATTTTTGTTAATGCCCGGTTTGCTGGTAATCTTTGGGAAATGGATTGATAAGAGCAAACATAAAAACTTTGTCCCCAATATTTCTTTTGTGGGAAATTTTGTACATAAGACAAGATTTCTTGTGCCACCTGTCTTTCTTGTGGTGGTGGTGATAGCTTTTATTCTGTCTCAGAAATGTCCCTTTGCATATGGATATTCCACCCTTTCTGCTCCGGTACAAAATGAGGCGCAGCAGGCTGAGGATAAGATTGAAGAATACTTTGGTGCACAGAATATGGTGGCTATGATGATGCCCAAAGAGAGCTACAAGACAGAAAAGAAACTGTTGGCTGAACTGGAAGAGAAGGATGAAATATCTTCCACTATGGGACTTTCAAATATTGAAGCAATGGGTGGATATTGTCTGGCGGATCAGTTGACTCCCCGCCAGTTCTCCGAATTGATGGATTTGGATTACGAGGTGGCCCAACTTGTTTACACAGCATATGCCGTTGACCGGGAGGAATATGGGAAAATTGTTGGTGGCATAGAGGCATATCACGTGTCATTGATTGACATCTTTTTCTTTATGTATGACATGGTGCAAGAGGGATATGTCACCTTGGACGATGAACAACAGGAGATGCTGGATGCAGGATATGTCCAGATGGCAGCGGTGAAGAAACAATTGTCGGGAGAAGATTACAATAGGGTATTGCTGTATCTGAATCTTCCTGTTGGGGGAGACGAAACCTACGATTTTATTGACGAACTTTACCACATTGGGGAGAAGTATTATCCGGAAGGAAATGTGTATCTGGCAGGAGAATCCACCAGTGAGCAGGATTTTAAGATTAGTTTTGCCAGAGACAATATTGTAGTTTCTGTGGTGTCCATCATTGTGGTGCTAATTGTGCTGCTCTTTACCTTCCAGTCGGTGGGCATGCCGGTACTTTTGATTCTAGTAATCCAGGGATGTATTTGGATGAATTTTGCCGTGCCGACCCTGCAGCACGACAACGTAATGTTTATGGGTTATTTGGTGGTGAGTGCCATTCAGATGGGTGCCAATATTGATTATGCGATTGTGATATCCAATCGATTTATGGAACTGAAGGACAAGATGACGAAAAAACAGGCCATTTCGGAGGCGTTAAACTTTGCATTTCCAACCATTATTACTTCCGGCTCTATGATGGCCATTACCGGTACCCTTTTGGGAAAACTCAGCTCCGATCCATCCATTGCCGGAATGGGAGGATGCATTGGTCGAGGCACTATGATTTCCATTGTGACAGTTCTGCTGGTACTACCACAATTATTGCTGCTGGGTGAGAAACTAATTGACATATCTTCTTTCTCTATGAACTCGCCTATTCAGAGAAGCCGTAGAGTGGGATTCACCCGAATTGATGGTGTGGTGACCGGTGAAATTTCCGGACATATCCATGGCATTGTGCATGCTTACGTAGATGGAGAAGTGGATGTGAATCTGGTTCGCGGAATTGTTGAAGAAAGGCCACAGGAACAAAAACTCCTGGAAGACAAGGGGGTGGATGAGAATGAGAAATAGAAGACAGAGAATTAGAAAAAAAGTTGCTTTTTTTCTGATGGTGGTTATGATTCTTTCAGCCACAGACATCACTACCTTTGCAAAAGAAAGCAAGTGGAGCCAGGAAGAGATTACCATCAGCACGGAAAAAGAGTGGAACAAGTTGGCCACGTATTGTGAAAAAGACAGTTATTCTGTGGGGAAAACCATTTCTTTGGAAAAAGATTTGACGTTGTCTGAAAAGGCAAAAATGATACCGTACTTTGCGGGAACATTCCTGGGGAACAACCACGTAATCGAGGCGGAATTTACCGGAGTGACGTCCTCTACACAGGGGCTGTTCCTGCATACATCCCAACAGGCGCTGATACAGGATGTCCAAGTAAGAATAACACTCGAAACGGAAGGAAAGCAGGCCAATATCGGAGGTGTTGTGGCAGATAACCAAGGCGCTATCATTGGGTGTTCTCTGGAGGGAGTGATATCCGGGGACAGCAATGTGGGAGGTATTGCGGGCGTGAATGGTTCCACTGGCCAGATTATGGATTGTACCAGCAAAGGAATGGTGATTGGTGTCTATGATACAGGGGGGATTGCCGGAAGAAATCAGGGGGCTATCTATGATTGCGAGAATCAAGCCGCTGTAAATACCAAGGTGACCCAGGAGACAGTGGATTTGACAACCTTTCAGGATAACATTTACAAAGCATGGAAATCCTATTCCATGGAGGAGACACTGCCGTCTTCCAGCGATACAGGAGGAATTGCGGGCTATTCAAACGGTGTAATATCCGGGTGTTACAACCGTGGAAATGTTGGATATGCTCATGTTGGATACAACGTGGGTGGCATCGTGGGACGCCAATGCGGAAATGTTGAAAAATGTGTTAACCAAGGGGGTGTCAAGGGACGAAAGGATGTGGGAGGCATCATAGGACAGGCTGTGCCGGAAGTGACACTGGCTTACGATGATGACAATATTGCCATATTACGAAAAGAATTGCAGGAATTGCGGAGTCTGTTACAACAGACAAGTAGCCATGGAGATGATGCTAGCAGAATTGTGTCTGAGCGTCTGGACAAAATTATGGCATATGCAGATGTGGCCGCAGACAGTGCACAGGTGATTGGTGAACGGACACAGGATAATGTGGAAGACAGTACGGAAAACATTGATGATGCCTCTGCAAAAGCAAATAGATATATCAGACGTATGCAGGTGGTGACCAGTGAAATGCACGAGGCATCCGTTGCTTTGGAAAAGGCGCAGCAGGAATTTAATGCATGGTACGAGGATTACAGTGAAAGGCTGGAAACGGAAGAGGCCGCCAATGCATTGAATAACTCGGTGGAGCGTACTCTGATGGCGGCCAACACATTGGAAGGGGAGTCTATGCCAACGCTGGAGGATATCCAGAGACTTCAGGATTCCATCGATGAAATGAATGATTCCATTCAGGAGATGGAACGAAAAATAAACCTTGTAACAGAGGCATTGCGGGATACCCGCTTGAAAGAGGCTATGTCCCAACTACAAAAGGCTTCGGCGAGTATGTCCAAGGCCACAAAAGAGGCAAATGATATTCTGGAAGACATATCCAATGAGGAAAGCATTGATATACAAGTGACGGACGAAACCATAGAGCAGGAAAGTCAGAGACTGCACGGTGCCATGACAGGCATTTCTGACCAATTGTCTCTTCTGAACACAGAGATGACAGGGGAGAGTCAGAGACTTGCGTCGGATATCAATCAGGTGGGAGATAAGTTTGTGACTATTATGAATCTGCTGGTTGATACCTTGGATAATTCTCAGTCATTAGGGGTGGAAGATGTTTATCAGGATGTATCTGAGGAGACAATCAATCAGACAACCCAGGGCAAGGTAATGGCATGCGAGAATGGAGTGACGATTGAGGGGGACGTAAATGTTGGAGGAATTGTAGGGAATATGGCCATTGAATATGACCAGGATCCCGAGGATGATTTGAATGAATCCGAGGAGAATCGGTATAAGCGTACCTATCAGACTAAGGCCATCATTCAAGACTGTAATAACAACGGTCAGGTCACCGGAAAGAAGAATTGTGTGGGTGGTATTGCCGGCAGAATGGATTTAGGCATTCTTGTGGATTGTTACAGCGGCGGCAATATTGAGAGTACAACGGGAGACTATGTAGGGGGCGTCTGTGGATATGCTCTTTCTACCATTCGCAGATGCTTTAGCAAAGCCACGCTATCCGGCAAGGATTATGTGGCGGGAATCGCAGGAATTGCTGGGGAACTCACAGACTCCTATTCTATTGCTAAAGTAAAAAAATGTGAGAGATTTGGAGGTGCCATTGCCGGGGATGTCAAGGATTCAGAACATGTATCCAATAACTTTTTTGTCAACACGGGAACAGCAGGCATTGACCGGGTGAGTTATGATGGCATTGCCCAGGAGATAAGCTATGATGAAATGAGACTGCGGGAGGATGTTCCCCAGCAATTTCAGTCCTTTACCATAACCTTCCTTTTGGATGATGAGGTGGTGGGAACACTGGAACGTCAATATGGGGAACGGGTGACATCTGAGGATTTTCCAAAGGTCAAGGATAAAAAAGACAGCTATGTGTTATGGGAATGCACCGAGATTTTGGCGGTGAAGGGCAATGAGACTATTGAAGGCACATACACTGCCTATGCAGATTTGCTGGAAAGCGAAAAAACAGATGAGGATGACAGACCGGTTATTTTGGTGGAAGGAAAGTTCAGACAGGGGGATGAACTTCTGATAAAAGACATTTCCGGGGAAGTAAATATGAAAAACATCATAAAAAGTGCAGATTCATGGCTGGCAACGCTGGGGAAACGAGAAGTGGTTGGTGCCTATAGGGTGACCATACCAAAAGATGGAAGCAAAGATTACACCATTCGATATCGTGTGGGAGATGGAGACGGAAAGTACAAGGTATATGTGAAGAGCGGTGATACCTGGAAAAAAACAGATGCTCTCACAAGCGGAAAGCATCTGTTGGTGCCGGTATCAGGCAACACCTTTGAAATTTTAGTGGTGCAGTAAATCCATCAAATCCTGGATTTCCTCAGCAATGACTTTGCCGTTGTCGGAATCCTTTACCATAATACGGTGCTCCGCCACTTCCACAATCTGGGAGCCGGAGTCGATGTCGGCGTTCTGACTGATGGCTGCCTCGATACTGTCAAAGGGCTGGTGCTCCTTCAGGCGCAGCCCATGAGAG
>JAQXIY010000093.1 GCA_029008035.1 Lachnospiraceae bacterium | reverse complement strand
GCAGCCTCGTTGGCACCTACGAAGGCAACCTTGTCTTCTCGGCCCAGAATGAAGCTTACATTATCCAAAACCTTCACGCCGTCAATGGTCTTAGAGATACCTTCTACAGTAAGCACTTCGTTTCCAATCTCACGATTTGGTCTGAAATCAATGTATGGATACTTACGGCTGGATGGCTTGATGTCCTCAAGCTCAATCTTTTCCAAAGCACGTTTTCTGGAAGTAGCCTGCTTTGACTTAGAAGCGTTGGCAGAGAAGCGGGAGATAAAGTCCTGCAATTCCTTAATCTGTTCTTCTTTCTTCTTGTTTGCTTCCTTGCGCTGTTTCATAATCAACTGACTTGACTCGTACCAGAAGTCGTAGTTTCCGGCAAAGAGCTGAATCTTGCCGTAGTCGATATCTGCAGTGTGAGTACATACCTTATTCAGGAAATAACGGTCGTGGGATACCACAATAACCGTGTTGTCAAAATTAATCAAAAATTCTTCCAGCCAACCGATGGCATCCAAGTCCAGGTGGTTGGTGGGCTCATCCAAAAGAAGAATGTCAGGATTACCAAAGAGGGCCTTAGCCAAAAGTACCTTGACCTTCTGGGCACCTGTCAAATCCCCCATAAGACTATAGTGAATGTCGGTCTCGATACCAAGACCATTTAACAACTGGGCTGCATCGGATTCTGCGTTCCAGCCATCCATCTCTGCAAATTCAGATTCCAACTCCGCAGCCTTGACACCATCCTCATCGGAAAAATCCTCCTTCATATAAATGGCATCCTTTTCTTTCATGATGTCGTACAGTCGTTGGTTTCCCATAATAACAGTATCAAGGACTGTGAATTCGTCGTATTTAAAGTGGTTCTGCTCCAAGACAGACAAACGCTGCCCGGGGGTGATGATAATCTCGCCGTTGGTTGGCTCAATCTCACCGGATAAAATCTTTAAAAATGTGGATTTACCTGCACCATTGGCTCCAATCAGACCATAACAGTTGCCCTCGGTAAATTTCACATTAACTTCTTCGAATAAGGCTTTTTTGCCAAAACGAAGAGCGATGTTACTTGCCTGAATCATTTTTTCACCTCATTTTAATTTCATATATACAATCTCTTCTATTTTAACGGAAATAGCAAAAAATACAAGAGGTTGATTGCTTCTGTAAAAATCGCACAAAAATTATTTAAAAAATTGTTTACTTTTAATACTTGAAAGTTTTTGCAAAAGACTATATTATCAAGATACAAAACAAAATAGTTTCAAGAGGAAACAAAATAAGAGCGCGAGGAAACGATTTGTTTTTGTAGCTATTTGGGGAAAGCAAGAAAAAGGAGAGAAAAATCATGAGAAAAGCACTCATCAGTCCACAAAAGTATGTACAAGGAGAAGACGAGTTATTGAATCTCGGCTATTTCGTCAGAGAATATGGCAAAAAAGCAATGTTGATTGCCCATCCTGACGATGTAAACCGTGTCAAGGACAAGTTGGATAAGACCAGTGAGAAATTTGGTATTTCCTTTGTGGAAGCAGGATTCGTTGGGGAATGTTCCAGACAGGAAATTGCCAGAGTACAGGCTTTGGCAAAGGAGCAGGGATGTAGTTGTACTATTGGTCTCGGAGGAGGTAAGGCAATCGATACTGCAAAGTGTGTTGCTGAGGGAGAGAACTTAATTATCGTTCCAACCATTGCAGCCACAGATGCACCTACCTCTCATTCGGCAGTTGTATACACACCGGAAGGGGCTTTCGATGATTATTTTTATTTCAAGGCAAATCCAAATGTGATTTTGATTGATACTTCCGTTATTGCGGCAGCGCCCACCAGATTTCTGGTATCCGGTATGGGAGATGCCCTCTCTACCTATTTTGAGGCGAGAGCAAATGTGCGTTCTACCACAAAGGTAAATGCAGGACTGCCCTGCGGTGTTCGGGAAAATGTTTGCCCGCCGGCATTTGGAACAAGAGCGGCTTTCGCTTTGGCAGAACTTTGCTACAAGAATTTGTTGGAGTATGGAAAGGCAGCTAAAGAGGCATCTGACAATAATCAGGTCACAGAAGAATTGGAAACAATCGTGGAGACTAATATTCTCCTGTCGGGATTGGGGTTTGAATCCGCCGGCCTTGGTGCGGCACATGCTATCCACGATGGCTTGACGGTGGTTGAGGAGACACATGCCTACACCCATGGGGAGAAAGTTTCCTTTGGAACTATTTGTCAGTTGGCACTGGAAAAAGCCAATGGAACAACGACGGATGAAGAGATTGAGCAGGTGCTTGCTTTTTGTACCGGCATCGGGCTTCCTGTATGCTTGGAAGACATCGGAATCCAGTCATTGAGTGAGGAGCAACTGAGAGAAGTTGCGGAGAAGTCATGTATTCCGGAAGAATCCATTTATGCAATGCCATTTGGTATCTCAGTCAAGGGAGTTATGGATGCCATTTTGGAAGCGGATAAAATGGGTAAGGAATACAAAGAAAGAATGGGGGAGAACAAATGAGAAAGATAATCAACAGACCGGAAACAGTAGTGATGGAGATGTGCAACGGAATTGCCAACGCACATCCGGAATTGGAATTTGTGCAGAAGTACAAAATCATCAAGAAAAAGGAGATTCGAAGAGATAAGGTTTCTTTGATTTCCGGGGGCGGTTCGGGACACGAGCCGGGGCATGCCGGCTATGTGGGAAAAGGTATGCTGGATGCAGCAGTCTGCGGCGATGTGTTTGCATCTCCTTCCCAGGTTCAGGTATATCAGGCGTTAAAAGCCACAGCCAGTGACAAGGGCACATTGATGATTATCAAGAATTATTCCGGGGATATGATGAATTTTAAGAATGCTGCTTTCCTGGCGGAAGAGGATGGCATTCATGTGGATTTTGTTAAGGTAGAGGATGACATTGCGGTACAGGACAGCTTGTACACAGTGGGACGCCGTGGAGTGGCCGGTACGGTTTTGGTACATAAGTGTGCCGGTGCGGCAGCGGAAAAAGGCATGGAATTGTCCCAAGTTAAGAGAATCGCCCAGAAAGCGGCGGATAATGTTCGTTCTTTGGGATTTGCCTTTAGTTCATGTACAGTTCCGGCAGCCGGTAAGCCCACCTTTGATATTTCTGACGGTGAGATGGAATACGGCGTAGGTATCCACGGGGAGCCGGGCATCAAGAGAGAGCAGATTGTCTCTGCAGATGATTTGGCTGAGAGAATGGTGACCGCGTTGCTGGATGAATTACAGATTTGCGATGAAGAGGTAACCGTTTTAATCAACGGATTTGGTTCTACACCTTTGCAGGAGTTGTATCTGCTCAACAATTCCGTAGCTAAGGTGTTGGCTACCAAGGGGGTACTGACCTACAGAGTTTTTGTGGGTAACTATATGACCAGTATTGATATGATGGGGGCATCCGTTTCCCTGATGAAAATGGATGACGAATTAAAAGAAATGCTGGATAGTCCATCGGAAGCACCGGGCTTTGTTGTGACAGGACCTACAGAGATTCCTGTATATACAGATATCCTCTATGGGGCAGAAGACAACACGGATGTATCATTTGTGGCAGATACCACAAAGATGACAACCATTGCCAACAAGAAAGAAGTAACATTAGATGAGATGATTTATCTGGTGGACAAAATGGCAGAGATTATCATTGAAAACGAACAGCCATGGTGCGAACTGGATTCCCACGCAGGGGATGGTGATTTTGGCCAGTCGGTGGCCAAGGGCTTCCGCCAAGTAAAAAGAGAATGGGATGATTTGAGCACGAACCATGTAAGCAATATAGGGGAGTTTATAGAGGCTGTTTCTATGGTCATTATGGAGAACTGCGGTGGCGCTTCCGGTCCTATCTGGGGGTCAGCCTTCCGCTCAGCAGGAAAAAGTGCAGGCGACAAATGTAGCATTAGCGTGAATGAATTTGCAGAGATGTTGCAGGCGGCTGTGGCAGGGGTACAGGCCACAGGAGAACGCTCCTTTGGCAGAGGTGCCGTTGTGGGCGACAAGACCTTGATTGATGCTTTGGTTCCTTGTGCGGATGAATGGAGTAAATGTGCCAAGGAGGATGAGGATTTGGCTGTATCCTTTTCTCGTGCGGCCAGAAAAGCTGTGGAGGGGGCAGCGGCAACGGCAGATCATGTGGCACATATGGGACGTGCAGGCACAGTGGGAGAACGCTCCATCGGTTATCCGGATGCAGGTGCTTTTGCGCTTGGACAAATTTTCACAGAACTATCCGAAATGATTGCATAATAAGCCACGGGGGGGTATTATTATATATGTAACAGAAGGTTTTAAAAAAATGGGGGAATAGGATAGGGATGAGCAGAGAAGAACGGCTGGAGCAGTTGCAAAGGCAAATGCAGGGGAGAAAGTATAAGTCGGAAGATGCCAAATTTAAATTGGCAAACTATGCGAATTATATTTGCTTTAATGTGATGCAGTTAGCCTTTGCAACCAACATCGTTGCGTGTATTCTTGATTTTGGTTTGAGTCCGGTTGCCATCATAGGATTGATTGTGATCGTCATAGGGATGGTTGGCGCTGCCTGTATTTATTTCAGGAACAAAGAAAGTCGCAAGTTGTTTTACTTTTGTGCTGCAGAATTTATTCCGTTGTATATCATTGTCATTTTTACCAATGGGAATGATTGCATGAACTTTGCCCCGGTGGTATTTCTGGTGCTGGCTATGATGTACAGCAACAAAGAGGTGGAAAAGCGGCTATGTGTGGTGTTTGGCCTAATTGCTGTTGTACGTTATATTGCACTTATGGTTGGGGTGATTACCACCGCAGATACCATGAACGAGGAACTGGCAGTTTTGCTTTTGGAATTGCTGGCTTTGTTTGTGGTTTGGCAGAGTACAAGGATTCTTTGGGTGTTTAACCGGGATAGCCTCGGAGCGATTCAAGACGAGGACGAGATACAAAAACTTATGATGGAGGAAGTCATAGAAATTGCCGGGGAAGTGCAATATCAAACCGGAGATGCCAACGATATCTTGGAAAAACTTTATCAATCGGCGCTGCATATTGACGGAGTGGTGGAGGAAATTACCCAGGGGACTCAAAGCACGGCAGAAAGCATTCAGAGCCAGACGGAGATGACCCAAAGCATTCAGGACTCTATCAATAAGACGGCAGAAAAAGTGAGAAGTGCGGTGGAAAAAGCATTAAGTTCTATGGCGTCGGTGGACTCCAATCTGGAATTAATGAACGAATTGGGGGAGCATTCTCACAAAATTGAGGATACCAATGATATTGTTGTCAGCAGAATGGGGGCTCTGAGGGAAAAGACAGACGATGTGAAGGATATTACCAACATGATTTTGAATATTTCCGGTCAGACCAATTTGCTGGCACTGAATGCATCCATTGAGGCGGCCAGAGCAGGTGAGGCGGGAAAAGGATTTTCTGTGGTGGCGGACCAGATTCGGCAATTGGCAGAACAGACAAGAGAGGCCACAGAGAATATCACTGAGATTGTGGCACAGTTGAACGAGTTATCTCAGGAGGCGTCAGAGGCAGTAAAAGATTCCCTGAGTGCAACGGAAATGCAGAATCAATTGATTGTCCGGGCACTGGAAGAATTTCGTGTGATTAATGCTAACATGCAGACCATGACAGAGGAAATGCACGATATCGATTCTATGATGGAAGAGTTAAAAATATCTAATAATGCTATTGTGGGAAGCATCAGCCAACTGTCTGCAGTCAGCCAGGAAATCACCGCCAACAGTTCTCATGCTTCCGGTATCACGATGGAAAACAGTAAAAGTTCGGAACAGGCAAAAGATAAGTTACAGAGCGTCATAGATTGCGCCCGTCGTTTAAACAAATATACAGGGATGCTGTAAAATCTCGTGTGATTATTTGACAAATGTGATAGAATAGTCCTATCTGCAGAAAGAGAGGCTGTTTTATGAAGTTAGAATGGATGGAGACCCATCGTTCTTTAATCGAGAAAATGATTCGATGTGGTAATATTTATGCGTATACATTTCACAAACAGAGAAGCTTTGGTACGGAATCCATGTTTTCCGTTTCACAGATTCAGACATTAGAATATATTATTGAAACTGAGGAAAGCGATGAAAAGATGTCAGATATGGCCAGACGTCTGGGCGTGAGCAAAGCTACTTTTTCCAAAAATGTAAACAGTTTGATGGAAAAGGGATTGTTGGAGAAATTTCACTGCGAAGGCAATCAAAAAAATATCTACGTGAAGCCTACGGATCAGGGTAGAAAGGTCTATCAGGAATATACCACATTTATCTTAAATGATATGTTCAATGATTTTTTGGACAAGGCGAATCAGATTCCGCCGGAGTATCTCAAACTGGTGGAGGATATGATGGATCATCTGATGGAGCGCATGCTTGTGTATCAGAAAGGTGATCAGGAGGAAGAAAAAGAAAAAAGATTTATCAAGATAGAGTCCTGATTTTTTTATGGAAAATATTAGATTTTTTTATATTGGACGCCGGAAGGTATAAACTTCCGGCATTCTTTTTTATCATGGCATAATGTACTTGATTTAAAACAGGAAACCTATTGATTTTTTATAGGCGAAATCTTATATTATTGAATTAGAGACATTACGCATATTCTGTCCTTTTTTAGGAGATACGAAGAGGAACCATTTTTTCAGAGTTTCCGAAGGCAGAGTGTGCTTATGTACATATTTAAGAAAAGAATCTTTTAGGAGGAAACAACATGGGAAGATCAAAACAATCTATGGACGGAAATACCGCCGCAGCTCATGTAGCTTATGCCTACACTGAAGTAGCCGGTATTTATCCAATCACTCCTTCTAGCCCAATGGCTGACATGGTAGACCAGTGGTCAGCAGCAGGACAGAAGAACATTTTTGGAAGCACCGTTAAAGTAGTAGAGATGGAGTCAGAGGCAGGTGCAGCAGGTACCGTACATGGTTCTTTGGCAGCTGGTGCTCTCACAACTACCTTTACAGCTTCTCAGGGACTTTTACTTATGATCCCTAACATGTATAAGATTGCAGGTGAGCAGTTACCTTGCGTATTTGATGTATCTGCTCGTACCGTATCATCACATGCACTTAATATTTTTGGTGACCACAGTGATGTATATGCTTGTCGTCAGACAGGTTTTGCTATGTTATGCGAGACAAATCCACAGGAAGTTATGGACTTGAGCCCTGTTGCTCATTTGGCAGCATTAGAGGGTAAGGTTCCATTCCTTAACTTCTTTGATGGTTTCCGTACATCTCACGAGATTCAGAAGATCGAGAAGTGGGATTACGAAGATTTGAAAGAGATGTGTCCAATGGATGCAGTAGAAGAGTTCAGAGCTCACGCTTTGAATCCTAACCATCCGGCATCTCGTGGTTCTCATGAGAATGGAGATATCTTCTTCCA
>JAQXIY010000092.1 GCA_029008035.1 Lachnospiraceae bacterium | reverse complement strand
TTACAAAAGTATTTAAAAAGTATGTATCTATGAGTCCGGGAGAATACAGAAAGAAGAACACCATTTTATGATTTTTCTTCCAAAATCATTTCACTATTTTCAAAATTATTAACATTTTGTCTTTATATGGACACCGAAAATGAAACAATGTATTCTTTGCATATAAACAACTTGATGTAAGAAAGGAGTCACCTGATGTATTCAAAGGATTATCCTTATATCGCAGAAAATATTGCCGAAATTTCCAGACTGCCCGTGCGCATTTATCACAGCGGAGAACTGACACATTTTTTCTATCAGTTAGATTTCCCCACAGATCCGGCAACACCCTGGATTCAGGATATGCTCTCTGCCACACATAAGGTTAGCTACTACATCACCCCATACGACCAGTATTTTGGCATCATTCATCAAGATGATGTCACCTTTATCATAGGCCCCACCTATTACATGTCGCCCTCCAGAAATCAGATTCGTGACTATATGGCAGAGATTGGCATTCATCAGCATTACCTGGATGAATATGAGCGTTTGCTGCAGAGCATTACCCCAATGCCGCTGAATCTCTTTTTCCATCTGCTCTGCCTGATTAACTTTTACTTGTGTGGGGAAAAGCTGGCTCTGTCAGAAGTGTGGCTCTACGATTCCTCCCGGAAAATATCCAAGCAGGAGTTATGTGAAAATGCACCTGTACAATTAGAGCCGCTGGAGATATCCAATGACTGGCAGGAACCACAGCACGATTCCATGGGATTTGAAAATAAAATGCTGTCTCTGGTCAGCGCCGGAGATGTAGAAGGATTAAATGACTTGTTTTCCACCTCAACGATAAAGCATCCCGGCAAAATCGCCAACAACTATCTGCGACAGTTAAAAAATATTTTCATAACCGCTGTGGTGCTTGTATCCCGAGCCGCTATCAAAGGAGGACTGCCCTCCGAGGAGGCTCTGTCTTTGAGTGACCAGTATATCCAACATGCTGAAAATCATGTGAATGCCAGTCAAATTGAACACCTGCAGCACAATATGGTGTTGGATTATGCGTCCCGAGTGGCAGAACTGCAACAAGGGCAGCATTACGACCAGTTTATGCGCTCTGTGTCCGCCTACATCAGAGAACATCTTCATGACAGCATCTCTGTAGATCAGATAGCACAGGAACTTCACACCAATCGTACCAGCCTCTCTGTGAAATTTAAACAGGACACGGGAATGACTTTGACAGAATACATCAATCAGCAAAAGATAAAAAAGCGCAGAAATATCTTCGAGAAACCGACCTGAGTCTTGCCGCCATCAGTTCAGAACTGGGATTTTCCTCCCAGTCCTACTTCCAGACGGTGTTTAAAAAAATTACAGGGATGACTCCGAGAGAATATCGGGGGCAATAAGGGAGATTTCCTCCAGTGCAGGCACAATGTATTCTTCACACCACAAGAGTTCCCCTGTATGGTTGAGATGAATTCTATCTTTGCGGAACAAATCTTCCCTGTATGTAAAGCCATCGTAAGTCATCTCCTCTGCATCTACGAAGTGCAAATAATCCACTGTTTCAGCATAGGATTTCAATTCCTCGTTCACCATTTTTGTCAGGGTGGTATATTCACTTCTGCCCGGCAACAGCAAACCGCTCATTATGACAATATGAGCATTTGGGACATTTTGATGGAAAGTCTCATACATTTTCTTTTTGTAACTCACGCATTTGTCAACTTTCTCCCTGTCTGTTCCCAACATATTAACATAGTCATTGGAACCGGTTTGCAGAACAATGACAGATGGCTGATATGGATAGAGCAGTCTATCGGCATACTCCATCAAATCTTCATCTGTACTTCCACCAAAGGCATGGTTTTGCACTGTGTATCCGTATTCAGCCAAATCCTCATCCAACTGATCCCAAAGGGCAAAATTAGAAGCCCCGTAAAACACAACCTCCCCCTGACAATCAGTGCTATACTCCTTTTCTATGGCCTTTATATCCCCTTCCCATGTGTGAAGGAAACGAAAAGGTCCCCAGTTGATTTTCCAACCGGTGATGGCAAGACCTATGATGCAAGCCACACCAAAAATTCCTAATATCATTCCTGCAATCTTTATTTTTTTCATTGTGTACCCTCCCGATGATTGTATTCTTCAACTGTCCATTTCTCATGCCACTCTATCACGGGCTTTTCATCCTCAAAATACATAGGCAGCCAAACATATTCGGCAATAGAAGTGTTTGCTGTCCCAAGGAACGGCGCACCGGCCACGGTCAGATAGTCTGATAATTTGGGTTTGTATGATTTATCACTCTGATGTGCAACCACCCTAAGAATTTGTTGATACTTTTTGTCTGTTACAACATAGTTAGGAACCCATCGATCCGCCAACACCAAGTATAAATCCTTCCAATGCGGTGCTTGAAAAACATAGGAAACCTGGCTATTAAAGGATGCCGAACTATCATCATTCCTGTGGGGATTTCCCATTGGAGCATAAGGTCCAAGTGGATCATCACTTACTGCAACCTCACTTGGATTCGGAATGTACCCGGTCATTCCACTGGTCAACAGATAATGACGTCCCCTATGAGTAAAATGTGTAACCCCCTCTCTTGTAAAGGGCGGCTTCAACCCTACGAACATATCCCTGTATGGTTCCGAGACATTCAAAAAATCAGAAGTCAGTCTTGCGGCAATCACACCATTATGGTCATGTTCAAAGAAAATGAACCCCTCTCCCTGTTCATTTTGCCACAAATCAAAATCGCCGGCATCCTTACCAAAAGGTTTTAAATGATCCGTCACAATGGTATATGGTCCCAAAATAGAATCTGCCGTCAGCACCGTGAAATATGCTTCTTTTCCGCTTAACTTTAACCAACATACATACTTTCCTGTCTTTGAATTCTTTAGTATATGGGGGCGGTCTACCGGTTTAGAGGGATGCAAACTGGATGTTTTGTCATCCATGTTCGGTGGAATAATCAGTCCCTCATCTTTCCAGTTATATAAATCTATGGATGAATAACAACGAATCCCCCATGTCCATATGTGTTTCTTACCGGTGCTATACTCCTTGTTCTCCCCGTACCAAAAATACGTCCCATTTTCATAGAACATTCCTCCGCCATGGGCTTGAATTCGTTTACCCTCTGTATCCAACATCGTTTGTCCGGGCATCATACAATTATTATTCATCAGCACAATCCTCCCAATTTTATTTTTCCAATGTAAATCAATTTTATCTCACACTTCTTTTCAGTTATTATAAAATTAACAATTTTCCTTAAAATTTTAAAATATATTAAAGCCAAAAAGCCTTCTCCCTAGGGAGAAGGCTTTTCATTGCATTATGCAGTCTCTGCAAAATTGAAATTAAAGGTGGTGTACTCTGATGCCACATAGCTGACAGTGCCACTATATTTAAATGTTTCATAGTTCACGTTCAGTGTAATGGTTTCAGACAAACTATTTTCAATGGTCTGTCCTGTAACCGTAAGAATGATGTTATAGGTAACATCTTGTAACGTCCATGTTCCGGTAGCTGCCTCTGTGCCATTGACCCACATCTTAAATGTATTGTCGCTATACAGCACCAACTCCGCATCTGCAGTCACAGGCCCTGATGGCAACCCTAAATCCAGAGAATCCGACGCTGTCAAGGTTTTTGCCACAGTGCGCTCATCCAGATTAAAGGTAAATGTGGTGTACTCAGACGCCGCATAGTTCACTGTTCCGCTGTATTTCTGCGTGCCGTAATCCACATTCAGCGTAATGGTTTCCGGCAGACTATTTGCAACCGTCTGCTGTGTAACAGTCAGATTAATATTATATGTACTGTTATTCAACGCCCATGTTCCACTAGCTGCCTCTGTGTCATTGACAAACATCTTGAAGGTTCCGTTTGTGTAAAGTTCCAGCTTAGCATTAGCGGTCACGGTAGTTTCCGGTCCCAAAATAAGCGTATCAGATGCTGTCAATGTCTTAGCTACTTCCAACGGTTCCTCTTCTTCTCCGGGATCATCAGCTACAGTAGCGTCACTTACCAAATTCAGGGTGAAACTAACAGCGCCTCCCAGCGTAACTCCCAACGTTCCGCGATACTTTCCGTCTGTACCATATTTACATACAATTTTGTCCTTCGTGGTTTCAAATCCACTGGTCTTTTTCGTTACCTTAAGGGTAATGGACTTGTCAGAATTTTTGGTCCATGTTCCACTGGCCACTTCCGTGTAATCCGGCACATAGTTGGTAATCTTCGCCTTCATCTTCCATGTACCATTTTGTTTTGCTATCAATTTAGCATCACAGACAATGCCGGGAACGGACGTGCTGTCTGATGCCGTCATGGCAATGTCACCTTCTTCTGCCGGTGTCTCCGGCTCAGCGGGTGTCTCCGGTGTAGTTGGATTTGTTGGAGTCTCCGGTGTAGCCGGTGGTGTATTTGGACCAACCTGATCTCGCGCCGGATTAAACGTAATAGTCAAACTTCCACCACTGGGGAAGGAAACAGGTATGGAGAATGTTCCACCGTTGGCGGTATATGAATATCCCACGCCCGGTGTGGCTCCGATAAGAGACACATCTCCTGCGCTGGGCTGCACCAGGGTAAGTACTGTCATATCACCACTCAACGACCAGTTTCCTGTCAACCATGCGCTGTATCCATCTCCATTACCTCCATCAACCATCAATCTGAATTCTCCGTTGCCAAAGAAAGAAATGTATGCATCTCCCACAAGTCCGCTCCAAATTTTACCGGTGATAGGCGTTCTGTAAATCTCACCTTCCACTACAGGTGCTGCCTGACCGGAACCACCCTGCGTTGCCGCAGAACTGTTCCCCGTGTCAGCAAGTTTTCCACTGCGGAAGTTGAAGTTAAAGATAATACCATTTTGTTGATCTGCTACAAACTTCACAGTACCGGAAAATACATCATCCTTTTTCTTAAATGTGAAGGACTTTGGCAATCCATCCTTGTACTGACCATCCTTTGGTGTAAGCGTTACGCTTTCATCTGAATTTTCTTTCCAGGAACCCGATGCCGCCTGAGTAAAACTTGGCACATAAGGGTCTACCTTCACCTTCATGGTCCATGTGTTGTCCTTTGCCATGTCAATTTGAGCATAGCCTGTTACGCCGCCGTCAAACAAGGAATCCTTGGCGGACAAGGTGGCGAAAAGATCTCCGGCATCCATTTCTTTTTCTTCCGCGTCCTCTGTCTTCTTCTTTTTCTTTTCTGCGTTGCCGCTACCCACCCTATCCTGTTCCGGATTCAGGGTGAATTCCACATCTGCAGAAGGAAGTGTTACCGGAATCTTGTATTCTCCATCTTTTACCTTGTATACCTTGGTTTCTCCCGATGTCGCATCCGCTAGCGCAGTGTAATTTTCTGCTGTATCATCCCAGGTCGCTGTCAAGGAGAGTTCTCCTTTGTCCTCATCCAGGCTCCAATTACCTGACAACCACGGATCAAATCCCTCTCCGCTGGAAACCATAATATAGAATACATCACCGTATATTTCCGTATCATCTGCCGCCTTATCTTCCGGCTTTTCCTTGTGTTGGAATGAGATATATGCCTCACCTACACCTGCCCAAAAGCTGATAGACTGTGTGCGATAAATCTCACCATCCTGTATCTCGCTCTGGGTCGCTTTTGGCTTTCCCAATCCAAGTCCAAAGAAAAGTCCGCATCCAATGGCTGCAATGGCAACGATTGCTACAATTGCAATCACAATGCCCTTTTTCTTTGTCATTCTTTTTTCACTCCTTTCCCAAAAAATACCCATCGATGACTTCTATGGTTTGGTTAAATTTTATCAAATCCCCCAATATAGTATTTTAAATTTGTTTTGTTTTTTACAAATTTGATAATGAATCACCTACAGGCGTATAAACTGTTTGGTCTGTCCTGACAATTCTCCCACAACGGAACTACTGCCGCTGATTTCATCGTTGATATCGTTGATTTCCTGCACCAGATTGGAAGTTTCATCTGCCGCATGGCTGACCCCCTCTGCCCCCTCCTCCACTGCTGTAGAGATATCGTCTATGCTTTCAATAATGGTATCCATATTTTCCTTCAGCATGGTAATCTTTCCAACAAACTCACTCATCACAGAATAGATGTGCTCAGAATCTGCCCGATACTGGTGACCGGATTCCACAAATTCATCGTATTCCGGCAGTACTTTCTCGTTGATATAATCCACAAGTCTTCCCGATGTTCCGGAAAGTTCAGATACGGCAGAAACCACCTTATCATTTATCAACTGAATATTGTTTGCGGTGTTCTTGCTGTCTTCTGCCAACTGGCGAATCTCGTCTGCCACCACTGCAAAGCCTTTTCCCGCCTCACCGGCCCTGGCCGCTTCGATGGAAGCATTGAGGGCCAACAGATTGGTCTGAGCTGATATAGTCAAAATCTCCTCTGTAAGGGCATTGACTTCCTCCACACTGCGACTGTTTTCTATTGCAGTTTCCAGAATGTCAACAATCTCCCGAATCATCTCACTGGTGGTGTTCTTGTTGTTTTCCGCATGATTTTCCAGGTCTCTCGCCCTGGTCTGCATATCAGATGAATATGTCAGAATACCATTGCTCTCGCCGGTGATACGTTCCATCTCATTCCCCGCCATATCCACCTGTTCATCTACACTGGTAAGTGTGGCAGAAATTTCTTCCATAGAAGCAGCCATCTCCTCCATTACCGCTGATATATCATTGGCGCTTCCATTGGCATGATCCACATCTACAGTCACCTTTTCAAAAGAATCTCCCAGTTGCGTGGAACTCTCATTGATGCGTGAAATGATGGACTGAAGTTTCTCGATAAATCCGTTGATTCCCTGTACCAGACTCCCCACCTCATCTCTCTGGTAGATGTTGATACGTTTTGTCAAATCTCCCTGTCCACTCTGCACTTCATGATTCATCAAATCCAGTTCTTTTGCCGATTTCTTGATAGGAGCAAGAATTACTTTTCTGCAAATAATGACAGCAGTGGCAATAATCACAAACATTAAGCCGGCACAACAGATTAGAGTTATTTGCACAAAAGCCCGAGTCTCAGATAATTTGCCGTTGACGGTTTTAATTTTATTTTCCTGATATGCTTTCAGGTCGTCCAAATCCGCCATAACTGCAGATGCCAATACGGTGGCATCTCCTGTGTCTACACTCTCTGTCTGATGTAAACCGGCGTCCGCCCCTGCAATCAGACATTCCTTTAATAAGGCAAAATCACTGTTTAACTGACTGACCAGTTCTTGCCCGTCATCTCCAACAGATGTCTGATACTCTGCAATTGCCTGCTCCGCCACATCAAGTTGGGATTTCGCCAATTCACATAACATCTCTGCCGTCTCCATATCCATGGATGCCATATTGATGGCAGAGGCAATGTAGGATTGAGCCTTCGCAATATTTGCGTCCACTTCCCCATAGGCCTGTACTCCTGTCACCACTTCTGTGGACAATTGTTCTGCTGAAGTGTTAAATTTATTTGTCACCACCATCATATCAACCAACGTCCCTATTGCCACAAAACTGATAAGAATAATGGGAATCATAATTTTGACAACCATGCTGACGTTTCTGCCGGAAGTCTTTTTATTTTGCTTTTGCTTCGCCATGGAAGACATCCTCCTTTTTGTACAAAATGATCTTTATTCTCCCCGCATGGACATAGAATTAACCTTCTTATCCATGATATCCTTGCAAAGTCGCATAGAATCACCAATAGCAGCATTGATATCGTCCGGCTTCACTCCCAGTTTCGTACAGCCCTCTGCCTTGTCAATAAACATATTTCCACACTGAACCGGTGCAAATTTCACCATATTCAGTCCACCCTGGATGCCTTCTTTCTTCTGCTGTCTCATAAGCATTGCACCACCGATTTTATAAAACAAATCAGGAATGGTTTTCACCTTCTTATCAGGATAACCAAGTGCCTTGGCTGCCACAGGAAGAAGTTCTGCCCAAGTCATATTGTAATATCCGATTGGATAAGCATTTCCACCCCGGTTTAATTCAATGGCACCGGCGATGGACTGTCCCACCTGCCTTACTGTCACCATAGTAGATCCGCCCTTGGGGTACATAATGTCTCCCTTGGAGTTTACAATCTGTTCTGCCATGAACATCCAAACAGGCTTGCGGCCCGGCTGTGTTCCGAAAATGTATGGCAGTTCCAGAATAGCCACATCAAAGTTGTCATCAGCAAAGGATAATGCTGCCTTTTCCTGGTCGATTCTGGAACGAATATACGGATGCCACTTGGTCAGTTCCAGTTCCGGCATCTGTTTTGCAAAATAAGAAAAATAGGACCCGCAGATTGCCACATGCTTTACGCCACATTTCTTAGCAATGGCAAGAAGTCTGTTGATTGGGTCAATATTGTACTTCTTATACAAATCATAAATTGGCGCCGGGCCTTCCACTCTCTCATCCACACCTGCTGCAAAGACAAATCCCTCGCATCCTGTCATGTACTTTTCCATCTCCTCGTCGGACATTTCCAAATAATTGCCATACTCAATCTTCATTTCCGGCGGAAGAACTGCACCTTCCGGCAAAGGTGGAAGCGCGATGGATATCACCTCATGACCTCTCTCAATCAATTCTTTCGCTGCTTGAGAACCTAAAAGTCCGGTTCCGCCAATCATAAATACTTTCATCTCAAAATCCTCCATTGTAACATTTTTGATTTATTATTTTACACATCCAATTCAGATACTTCTTTTGGGTATTCACGCAACTCATCTTCCTCATGAAGGGGTGTCCATACCTGTGCGAAGAATTTATCCTTCTTTGCTCTTTTACCATAATTCCAAGATGTTCTCTCGCAGACATCACACCAATGGCCACCTTCCAGAATCAGTCTCGGACTTCCCGTAAACTGATGTCCAAACTGACAGGTAAAGCGCAGTGGTGTATTCCAATCACCTTTCGTCATCTCGGTGGAGTCACAGGTACCACCTCGGAAAGCCGCCGCCTGTTCCATATCATCCAAATCAAGTTCTGATTCCGGTTTCGTCTCATCGTATCCATGATCCAGATGAATCACATGATCCCAATCAGAAAAGTGCTCCATATCTCTGATATCGTCCGGTAGTGCTTCCCAGGCTTTCTTGGAACCCCAATACGCATCTATATGGTCTTCCACATTGTCCTTGATAAAGTGAATGGTTCCGTGCTCTGACTTAGCCATCTTTGCAAACATGCCTTTCATAATGGCGCCCATCAGTCTCTGTCCTCCCGGAAGCTTGCACATAAATTTGGAAAGTCCGGCTACCGGTCCCAGCCCCTTCAGATAGGCATCATAGTAGTACTCCATAGAGTCACTGCGAAAATGAAGGTATTCCTCCAACTTGTCAGAGTCCTCATAGTAATAACCATGGAAGTTTCTTGTAGCCTGTTCCTTGGGAGAGAGAATATAATCCAATCTGGTAAGACCAATGTCTCCGTAGAGTCTCTCAAACATTTCATAAGTGCTGACTCTGCAACTTTCTCCACCACCGATGTTGTAGATATGGCCCCAGAAACTGTTGTCCAAGGTACCCTGGGTATCAAAGGCTGCAAGATTTCGCATCATCCTGCCGGAATCCCTGTCTGATACATACTCCAGCACATTGTCAAAACAATTATGGAACATAATGGCATCTCGAATTTCTGACATAGCAGGTCCGATGATTCCGGTCTGTCGCAGTGACACCCAATACTTAAGCCCCGACTCAATGACGTATCTCTCTGCTGCCACCTTGCTCACTGCATAGTAGTCAAACATAGACGGCTTGATGGGATCTCCCACCCTGCCCCAGTGAATGGGAGGCATTCGATCTCCCGTCTCTGCCACTGTTCCGATATACACAAACTTGGTGGTATTCGCCTGTCCCAACTCATAGATGGTCTGGATCAGATTTCTGGTTCCACCATAATTAGCCTCCATGGCTTTCTTGGGATAGTAATCTGCCTGTGGTGACACAAACGCCGCCACATGAAGCACCATACTTACATCTTCCAGATATTCTCTCAGACACTCCTTATCGTTCAAATCTCCCCAACAGATTTCCAAGCCTTCCCGGTCTGAATACTCTGCCAGAAGTTCTCTGTTCTTTCTGGAATTTCTCGCAAGAATTCTCAAGGTATACAGGTTCTTGTCAGGCAACATTGCCTTTAAGGATTCCATTCCCATACCTCCGGTAGCTCCTGTAAGAAATATAATTGGTTTTCCCATAACAATCTCCTTTCAGATTTTGTTTGAT
>JAQXIY010000091.1 GCA_029008035.1 Lachnospiraceae bacterium | reverse complement strand
TTGGGTACGGGTGATCAAGACGATCCGCCCATTTTTTATCGGTTATTTTAACCGGAATGAATTTTTCCAAGATATCACCTCTTGCACTTCACTCGTTTTTGTGAGGGATTATACCAGCCAACAATCACACTCCATGCGCTTCGAAAGCTATCAACTTCTGTGAGTTCCAAAGGAGATAACACTTTTGATGATTTGATTATACACTAAAAATGGGCATGAGGATAGATGTCAAGATGACGATTTTTACTTAAAGAACTCGTTCAGCTCTTCCGTAATCTTCTTCTCAATTTCCTCAGCATCATCCTTGGACTTAGTGCTCACACTGATACCAACATCTCTTCTACACAGAAGAGAAGAACAACACAGAGTGTATAAGAAGAAATAAAAGTAGGTGTGGACGAAAAGAAGAAAACACAGGGGATGAGAAGGAATTTACCACATCTCTATGGCGTGTTTATTCACCACTTCTTCTCATCCACAGCTTCGGCTGCTTTTTTTATGCGTTTATGGGTGAAAATTGGATGGCAAAAATGCTTGAAAATTGGGAGGTTACTGACAAGGTTAGACGATTTCTTTCCTTGGTGTGGACAACACAGAGGTTTGAGTGGGGTACAGTCTTCAATTAGAGACATCAGCCACTGAAATACTTCTCACTGCCACAATATCAGCACCTTCAACATTTGATAATATAATCTGTCCAATTTGAACAGGGGCTTCCACATTCAGTTGATTAATCACGGCAATAACATCAAATATTTTATCTTTCGGGATTGGCACAGAGGTCTTTACCGGACATCGTGATATCATACCTCCTGAAACCTTTATGGTACTGGTTACTGTTCTTACCGGTGCAATACACTCATTTCGTCCATATTCGGTTCCTTTTTCACAGGAATTTCCTGTGACGGTATATCCATTGTTCTCATCTACCTTCAGGGGGCATCCCTTGGGACAGCAAATGCATACCAGATTTCTCATTGCGAAACCTCCTGTATCGATACAGTTAGCGAATCTTTCGCTTTTTTGAGCAATCCCTTTGGAATACGAATAACCTCCATCTCTCCTGGTGCCATCCGTTCTCTTTTGTAGGATGCAATGAGGTCGTCTCCACTGGTAACAACAATCCTGCTATTCCCCATAGGAGCACGAACCCGAAAGAAAATCTCCGCTTTTTCCGATATGTGGGACAAACGAATCCTCTGCGGCACTGTATAGCCAATACCGGTTCCATTTTGCAATTCCAAAATCGAACCCCTCTGATTACAAGGACGGAGTATATAGTCAGCAGCTGCTCTACCTGCAGTTTGACTTTCTTTAGTCACATAATCTACCAAATCATGCACTTGCAGGACATTGCCGCATGCGAAAATTCCCGGGATCATGGTTTCCCGGTTCTCATACACCATCGGCCCATTTGTACGAGGATCAATAGGAATCCCCGCTGATCGGGTTAGCTCATTTTCAGGAATCAATCCTACACTCAGAAGAACGGTGTCGCATTCGATGTGAGATTCCGTCCCCGGAATCGGTTTGCGGTTGTCATCCACCTGGGCAATCGTAACACCTGTTACTCTATTCTCCCCGTGGATTTCCAAAATCGTATGGGACAGATAAAGCGGAATGTTGAAATCCTCAAGACATTGAACAATATTACGATTCAGTCCACCGGAATAAGGCAAAAGCTCCACGCAAGCCAGCACTTTGGCCCCCTCCAGTGTCATACGACGGGCCATAATCAGGCCAATATCTCCAGAACCTAGAATTACAATCCGTTTACCTGGCATCATGCCTTCAATGTTTACGTATCGCTGAGCAGCACCGGCGGTAAACACACCAGCTGGGCGAGTTCCGGGGGTTCCGATAGCTCCACGGGTTCGTTCACGACAGCCCATGGCAAGGATAATCGAATTCGCTTTCACCACCTGATATCCCTGTTCCCTGCTTACCACACAAACAGCCTTATCCTGTGTGATTTCCAGCACCATGGCATCGCAAAGCACTTCAATCCCAGTTTTATTCAAGGCTTCTACAAATCGTGCAGCGTACTCTGGGCCAGTCAATTCCTCTCCAAAAACATGTAAACCAAAGCCGTTGTGGATGCACTGATTCAATATCCCTCCAACTTCACGATCCCGCTCAATAATCATTACCCGGTGCAGACCAGCATCCCAAGCTGCAATTGCTGCAGCCAATCCTGCAGGACCACCGCCTACAACAATCAATTCATAATCTGCCACGGTCAACAATCCTCCTGTTTTGTCATTTCCAAGATGATATTGCTTCCATCATGCTCCTGCAGGATTTGGGTCGGAGAAACACCTAATTCCCGGCTCAATATCTCAAGAATGCGCGGGCCACAGAAACCACCTTGACATCTACCCATTCCGGCGTTACAGCGTCTTTTTACGCCATCCACTGAAACCGGTGGAATAGATGTATGAAGGCAATCGAGTATTTCTCCCTCAGTTATAGTTTCACAACGACATATCACACGACCATATTGGGGATTTTCCTGGATTAGCGCGTTTTTTTCCTCTGTAGTCAGATTCTTGAATCGAACTCGATGTCGGTGTGAAACAAAATGGGAATTATTCTCTACATCAAGTCCTTGTTCTCCCAGCATTTTAACAGCTAACTCTCCTATAGCAGCAGCTGCTGACAGCCCCGGAGATTTAATTCCTGCCAAATCGAGAAAGCCAGGCGCAGCAAATTCAATAATAAAATCACCACGATCAGAATTAGCACGTACTCCGGCAAAATTTCGGATAGATGCTCGAAGATTCACGTCTGGTACAATTCTTCGTGCAGCTTCTGCAACGGATATCAAACCCAGAGAAGTGTTGGACGTATCGTCACCCTGTACAGATTCCGCACTTGGTCCGACAATGCAGTTTCCATGTACTGTGGGAGCTACTAGAACACCCTTTCCTTCTTTCGTCGGGCAGGGAAATACTACAGAACTGACTCTGCTTCCTTCATTTTTGTCCAGAATATAGTATTGCCCTCTTGTTGGGGTGATGTGAAACGTGGAAGTAGCAACCATATTATGAATGGTCTCGCTAGCTATTCCAGCTGCATTGATTACGAAATGTCCACAGAAGGATTCTTCCTTAGTATGTATTTCCCAATAGTCATCCCTTCTGGTAATTCCGACAACCCTTTTATCTCGTTTAAGTACTGCCCCATTCATCACGGAACACTCTGCCATTGCTAGTGCATACTCCCATGGAGATACTATCGCAGCCGTGGGTGCCCATAATGCCGCTATCACATTTTTGCTAATATTGGGTTCTTTGTGACGGAGCTTCTCTCCTGTCAAAATTTCCAATCCTGGAACACCGTTCTGAATCCCCTGTTTTAGTAATTCTTCCAGCACATCCATTTCTGAATCGGAAGTGGCCACAACCAAGCTGCCGCATTGACAACACGGTACATCTAATTCGCTACATATCTCTTTGGCAAGTGTAACCCCTCTCACATTGAGCCTTGCCATCAGGGTTCCTGGCTTTGGGTCGAATCCGGCATGTAAAATCGCGCTGTTTGCTTTTGTAGTTCCAGACGCTACATCGTTTTCCGCTTCCAGCACAAGAACGGAACAGTTCGTCTTGGATAGCGTGTAGGCTGCAGCCGCACCAATCACACCACAGCCAATAATGATTACATCATACATTTTCTATCTCCTATTTCGTTCCGCTAATCAACTAAATGAGAACCTTACCAACAAATCCCTTGTTTGCTGTAAAAGCAATGGGGAACAGTTAGGGACAACATTATTAGCTAAGCCCCGGTTTACGATCCGATGGCTGATGCGAACTGCATCTGGGTCAGTTTCTTATCTTTTCTTATTTTCTTTACCCTTACTCCTATGTTCTCCATGTCCACAGGAGCCTTATCGATCATTTTGCCCTTTCCATTCACCAGCCAACCCTCATCCACACCATAGACGGCGCAGATCCGCTCCACGACTTCCCTGGACAGGTTGCTTCTCCCCGTTTCGACGAGGGATATGAAACCAGGGGACCTGTTTATCCTCTGTGCGAATTGAGCCTGGGAGAGCCCATAGTGCTCCCTTAGTTCCCTTATCCGATCCTTCATTCTTCCCTCGCCTGCTCCCACCACTACTCAACCAAAACCTCAATAAAAAATAGAGGAAAGAAAAGCAGGCGTGGAGAAAGGCCAAACAAGAAGAATAAAACAGGAAAAGGACAAAGGCAAGAAAAGTAAAGTAAAAAAGAAATAAAAGCAGGTGTGGAAGAAAAGAAGAAAACACAGGGGATGAGAAGGGATATAGGTCATAAGGGTTGTGGGAGGTCAGATGGCACGGTTTTACTTCTCCCCTATCATAAATCTGGTCCATTTAAACTTCATCAGCAATGTGGAAATCAGCAATGAGATGGCCATGGCCCCGATGAAATTGATTCCTGCATGAAGGTATGGATTGATCACGCCGTTCAACAGTGATATGAACACATAGATAACCTGCTGATGGAACAGATAAACCGGCATTGAGTTCTTGCTGAGAACAGAGAACACTTTGCTCTTCTTCCAGTTGACTCGATTCGCTAACTTCTGCAAAACCACAAAGGCCATCAAGGCTCCGATGATGTGGAGGATGAATGAAAGGCCGAGGTTGAGAAGTTTGATAATGGTTGCATCAAAACCAGAAAGGTACTGGACAAGGGTGAAAAGCAACACATCGGCAGCTACCCAAACCAGTGATGGAATCCTCATCAAGACCTTGCTTCCATACTGACGGATTTTGAAGCCGAGCCAGAAAAGAGGAAGGTACATGCAGGCTCGGAAAATCTGGAAGATGTTCGGAAAAACCATAGATCCTACAAAGCCGATACCGTAGAAGGCGATTACAGTCATTGCTCCTCCAACATTGTGCTCTTCAAAGAAACTGGTCAGTGGATAAAAAATCATGAACACAAAGAACAGCATCAACAGGAACCATAACTGACTGGGTGATGTGCCCAGCACAAATCTTTTGATAATATCAAAACCACTGTACTTTAAATAATACACCGCAAATGGTATCGCCCAGATTGCTGATACAAATGCATAGGGAACAAGTAGTCGTTTTGCTTTGTTTACAGCAAATGATATAAAACTTGAATACTTCCCCTTCTCACATCTCAAGAAATAGAATAAGTATCCAGAAACAAAAGCAAATCCATATATATGAAATGAATTCAGCAAATGTGATAACGAAGAGAGGGAATTCGATTCAAACACCGGATTTTTTGTAAGCCAAGTCCCGGTCCAGAAAACCATACAGTGGTAAGCTACCACCAAGAACATCAATACCGTCTTTACAAAAGTGCAGTTAGATAGCTCTGTCTGTCTGTCTGTCTGTCTGTCTGTCTGTCTGTCTGTCTGTCTGTCTGTCTGTCTGTCTGTCTGTCTGTCTGTCTGTCTGTCTGTCTGTCTGTCTGTCTGTCTGTCTGTCTGTCTGTCTGTCT
>JAQXIY010000090.1 GCA_029008035.1 Lachnospiraceae bacterium | reverse complement strand
CCGTTGTCGGAATCCTTTACCATAATACGGTGCTCCGCCACTTCCACAATCTGGGAGCCGGAGTCGATGTCGGCGTTCTGACTGATGGCTGCCTCGATACTGTCAAAGGGCTGGTGCTCCTTCAGGCGCAGCCCATGAGAGTTATATATCAGGGTATATCCTGCGATACCGGTCTGTTCGTGGTAGCTCTCGCAGAAGCCACCGTCGATGACAATGAGTTTGCCGTTGGCTCTTATGGGGAGCTGCCCATCCTTTTTCTTCACCGGTGTGTGGCCGTTGATAATGTGACAGTGCTCACCATACATATCAAACTCTCTGAGAATCATGTTACAAATTTTTTCGTCATCATAGAAGTGGTAGTAAGGATTGCGTTGCTCATGGGTCTTATCTTCGTAGCGCTTTGGATCCAGGTAGGTTCGCTCGAAGGTCTTGATGTGGCGACCGGACAGTGGAGACTTAATGCCTGCCCACAGATACCACATGAAATCAATGGCGGAATGGTCGTTTTCCCTTGCCCGTCGTACCGACTTCTCCGCAAAATCTAAATATGCGCGACCTTTGTAGCATTTTCCACCAAAGAAAATGCCGTCCAGATTCCCATCGGCATCCAATGGAACACAGCCGTGGAAGAGCAGATTGCCATTGTGAATCTTATACATACTGCCACAGTTGTAGAGAAAATCCATATGGCGTTTCAGGCTGGTGCTGTTGACGAAATCGGACACCAGACACTCTATTACATCGGTTTCTTCCGGGGTGAGTTCATAGCGGTCTCTATCGCAAAGGGTAGGGAAATCTCTGCGAACCATATCACACTCCTGACCGTCAATGGTGACGGTTCCCTTGTTGAGATTGATGGCATCCAGCAGCAGTCGATCCTCCATCTCATATTCCGGGTGCCGTCGGATTAACTGTCCTTCCAACTTGAATAGGATGACGGAAATTGCCTGATAAGATGCATCCACCAAGTTGTCATTTCCGTAAATCCGCGAAGCGAAGGATGTGAGCTTGCGCAGGCTGATTCCATATTCATTTTCCAGAATGGACATGCTGTTGTAGTGAATGTTGTTTCTGACTACCAGAGCCACGCATACGGGGTTGCCGCAGGCTGCACCCATCCAGAGAACATCGTGATTACCCCACTGAATATCCACAGAGTGATGCTGCATCAACAAATCCATAATTCGATCTGCGTGAGGACCTCTGTCGTAGATGTCACCGATAATGTGAAGGTGGTCTACCGCTAATCGCTTAATCAACTCCGTCAGTGCAATGAGAAATTCGTCCCCGTTATGTAGCATTAGGATGGTGTCCATAATCTTCTGGTGATATACAACTTGATTATCATCTTCGTCTTTTTGTACGTGAATCAACTCGTCAATGATGTAGGCAAAGTCTGCAGGCAGGGCTTTGCGTACCTTGGATCGAGTGTACTTGGAGGAGAGAACTCTGGCCAACTCAATCAGCTGATACAGGGTCATACGATACCAGTCGTCATTGATTCGCCCCTCTTTGTCTAAAAGTTCCATCTTTTCTCTTGGATAATAAATCAGGGTGCAAAGCTCCCGCTGTTCGTTCTCGGACAGACGCTCATCAAAGATCATCTTCACCTTTTCCCGAATCACACCGGAACAGTTGTTGACAATGTGATAAAAGGCATCATATTCTCCGTGCAAATCGCTCATAAAATGCTCCGTGCCCTTGGGGAGATTTAAAATAGCATTGAGGTTGATAATCTCCCGGCTGATGGCTTGTTTGGTGGGATATTTCTCCGCCAAAAGGGCCAGATACTTTTCTCGTTGATTCATAAAACGCTCCTTTACCCTTATCTGCAATTTTTATCATAAAAGCATAATCAGAATATTACATTTTGGGTAATTTATCAATAGAATTGCATCTATTTGAGTACAAGGTACGCCTTGAGTTCTCATAAGCAATTCGCTATAATTTAATATGATTTTGGAAAAAAGAGGAAGCAACATATATGGATAAAATAAATCTTATGAAAACAGACACGGTGATGCTGGATGATGAGAACAGCGCCGTTGTAATCATTGATCAGACGAAACTGCCGGGAAAGGTACAATTGCTGTCCCTTACCACGGCACAGCAGATATGGGATGCCATTTATCTGTTGCAGGTACGTGGGGCACCGGCTATCGGTGTGGCGGCTGCCATGGGTATCTATATTTTGGCGAAGGGGATGCCACAGGAGGACTATGACAGCTTTTATCAGGCCTTTGCAGAGCAGAAGGAATATTTGGATTCTGCCAGACCTACGGCAGTGAATTTGTCCTGGGCATTACGGCGGATGGAGGAGTGCGTGCTCAGCCATCGAGAAAAGAGTGTGCCACAGATTGTGGAGGCGCTTCGCAAGGAGGCCATTGCCATTCGGGACGAGGATGTGGCTGTGTGTAAGAAGATAGGAGAATATGGTGTCACCTTGCTTAAGCAGGGGGATGGAGTGCTGACCCACTGCAATGCAGGAAAACTTGCCACAGTGCAGTTCGGAACGGCTACCGCTCCCATCTACGTCGCAGAAGAAAAGGGATATCATCTGAGGGTATTCTGCGATGAGACAAGACCGCTTTTGCAGGGAGCCCGCCTTACTGCATTTGAGCTGCAGGAGTCCGGTGTGGACACCACCTTGATTTGTGATAATATGTCGGCTATGGTGATGAAGAAGGGCTGGGTAGACACGGTATTTGTTGGGTGTGACAGAGTTGCTGCAAACGGAGATACTGCCAATAAGATTGGAACTTCTGTGGTGGCAGCAGTAGCCAAGCAATACGGTGTGCCTATGTACATCTGTGCTCCCACATCCACTATTGATATGAATATTGCCACAGGAGATGATATTGTCATTGAGGAGCGCAAGCCGGATGAGGTGGCAGAGATGTGGTATCAGGAGCGGATGGCACCAAAGGATGTGAAGATTTTTAATCCGGCCTTTGATGTGACGGATCACAGCCTTATCGCCGGTATCATTACAGAGTATGGCATTGCCAGAGCACCATATGAGCAGTCTTTAAAAGAAATCTTTGATAAGAAAAAGGGAGGAAAATAAAATGGCAGAAGAAAAGAACGGATGCTCCAGTGCATCCACATGTTCAAAGGAAAGTTGTGAGGGATGTTCTTCCAAGAAGACATCTTTTCTTGAGGAGCCAAATCCAAATGCGCGCATCAAGCATGTGATTGGCGTTGTCAGTGGAAAGGGTGGTGTTGGCAAGTCTTTCGTCACATCATCTTTAGCATCCATGATGGCAAAGGCAGGTTATAAGGTGGGAATTTTGGATGCGGATATTACAGGACCATCCATTCCCAAGATGTTTGGCATTCATGGGCCGGCGGTAGGTGATGAGAACGGCACCTACCCAATCGTTGCAGAGGATGGCACCAAGATTATGTCCATCAATTTGCTTCTGGAGGATGAGGAAGCACCTGTGGTATGGAGGGGGCCGGTAATCGCAGGAGCAGTTAAGCAGTTCTGGACGGATGTTCAGTGGGAGGATGTGGATTACCTCTTTGTGGATATGCCTCCTGGAACCGGAGATGTACCCCTTACCGTATTCCAGTCGCTTCCTGTTGATGGCATTGTGATTGTCACCTCACCACAGGAATTGGTTCAGATGATTGTGAAAAAGGCATACAACATGGCGGAAATGATGAACATTCCGGTACTTGGAGTGGTGGAGAATTACAGTTATGTGAAATGTCCTAACTGTGATGAGGAAATTCACATTTATGGGGACAGCCATATCGAGGAAATCGCAGGGGACTTAAACATCAATCTTCTGGGTAAGATGCCTATGGACCAAAAATTTGCCCGGGCAGCAGATGCCGGACAGATTTATAAGGTAGAAAATAATTACCTTGAGGATGCTAAGATCATTTTGGAGAAGTTGTCATGAAATTTAACGGGCGGACAAAAATAATCAGTATCATCGTGGTTTTGATAGCAGCCATATTTGTGGGGGTATTCTTCTACACGCAATGGCAGAATGACAAGAGTGAAGATGCCTATCATAAACTGCGACAGGAGAAGACACAGGAGCAGAAAGCAACTCATGATTTTGCACAGTTACAGAAGCAGAATCCTGATATTTACGCTTGGATTCAGGTTCCGAATACAAAGGTGGATTATCCCGTATTGCAGTCAGAAGAGGACAATTACTATCTGAGTCGCGATATCAATAAGCAGGATAGTAAGCCGGGCTCTATATACAGCAATGCCTGCAACGGCAAGGATATGGAGGATGCCATTACCATTTTTTACGGACACGATATGAAGGCTCACACGATGTTTGGCTCTTTGCATCTCTTTGACGAGGAAGAGTTCTTTGAGGAAAATGACACCATTCTGGTGGAGACTGCAGAGGCTTTGTACACCTATGTTATCTACGGCGTTTATAATTACAACGACAATTATATTCCTGCTGTTTTTGCGGTGGATGAGGCTCAGGGGGCACAGGATTTTATTGATTCATTGGAAGAATGTGCCAAGGAAGGAGATAAACTTACCCATGTGCGCCAGGGCGAGACTCTCACAGCAGATGACAAGATTCTGGTGTTATCCACCTGCATCAGCGGGCAGGATGACAGACGTTTTTTGGTGGTGGCCAAGCAGACCAATAGGGACGGATACTAATGGCACCCAGGTCTGTCCCTATTGGCTCTCCAGCAACCGTTGCATATCCTTAGGGATTGGTGCATGAAAGGTAAGCATTTGGCCTGTGACAGGATGGGCAAAGGTAAGGCTTGCGGAGTGCAGGGCTTGCCGCTGTAATTGCCGGTTAGTGGGATTGTATAGAAAATCTCCGGGCAGAGGGTGCCCGATGGAGGTCATATGCACGCGAATCTGATGGGTTCTTCCTGTCTCCAAGGTGATGGAGGCAAGGGAGAGCCCATTTCTTGTATCAAGGCACGTGTAGTGGGTGATAGCGGACTGACCCGTCTCAGCATTGACTTCCCGCAAAATGGCAGAGTCTTTGGCGCGGCCGATGGGAGCATCAATGGTTCCGGAGGCGGGGAGTTTACCCTCTACAATGGCAAGATACGTCCGGTGGAGCTCTCGGGCTTTTACCTGGCGACTCAGCATGGCGGCACTAAAAGGATTTTTGGCAACTAGTGTGAGACCACTGGTGTCTCGATCCAATCGGTTGAGACAGCGGAATACAAAGGGAGAAGCTTCCTTGCTATAGTAATGCATCAATCCATTGGCCAGGGTATCCTCATAGTGGTTGATGGAGGGGTGAATGGGTAGCATAGCCGGCTTGTTTACCACGAGAATGTCCTCATCCTCATATACAATGTCAAGGGGCATCTTTACAGGCGTGATGTGGGATTGCTCTGTCTCCACAATGTGAAGAGCCAGGATATCCTGCGGCCTAAGAGGTGTCCGCAGCATCACTGCGTGGCCGTTTACACACACCTGCTCCGGGTTCTGCTTAAGTTGCACCTGCATCTTATGAGGGAAATGCTTCTCCTTAAAAAATGCAAAGATACTGTCATATTCTTTTTCAATTCTATAGGTGATCATTCTATTCATGGGTGTATTATACCACAGAGCCAATAGGGACGGATACCAATGGCTCTTTACGTCAGAAAAGTTTTGTCATATAATTGATTGCGTATATTTGAGAAAGAAGAGGTATTGATTATGGCTCAGAATCCAATCGTTACAATTGAAATGGAAAATGGGGACATCATGAAGGCGGAGTTATATCCCGAAGTTGCGCCCAATACAGTGAACAATTTTATTTCCCTGGTACAAAAAGGGTATTACGACGGAATTATTTTCCATCGCGTTATCAAGGGATTTATGTTGCAGGGAGGCGATCCTACAGGTACAGGAACCGGCGGTCCGGGATACTCCATTGCCGGCGAGTTTACTCACAACGGATTTCAGAATGATTTGAAACATACTCCGGGTGTGCTCTCTATGGCTCGTACCATGATTCCTGATTCCGCAGGGAGTCAGTTTTTCATTATGCACCAGACAAGCCCACACTTGGATGGAGAATATGCAGCCTTTGGTCAGGTGATTGAGGGAATGGATGTGGTGAACAAGATTGCGGAGACTGACACAGATTTTTCTGATAGACCGTTGCAGGAGCAGAAAATGAAAAAAGTTACCGTGGACACTTTTGGTGTAGAGTATCCGGAACCGGAAAAGTGTTAATTATTAAGGGTAGGCCAACAGGTCTACCCTTTTTCTAAATTATCTGTGTTCTCAAAAAATTTATTTTCGTATTGCAATTTATCCTCTATCTTGATAGTATATGTTTCATCATCAAGGGTCATCCGATGATGATATCTTTTTTCGTGGCAGTTTCGCCGATTTTTCATGGAAGTATATCCCATAGATTTTTTTGTGGTACAAAAAATTATGCAGGATATTATTAGAGAATATGGACCAGCCGTTATTTCGGTGGTTGTGATAGGAGCCATGATTGCTCTTGTCACCTTTTTGATTGGAAGCGACAACAGCAGTATTGTGGGACAGGCTTTTCAGACACTGATTGAGGATTTCTTTGCCGGCGCATCTGTAGGAGGTGCATAATGGGACATCAAATGCAGTTACAAGAAGAGAAGGAGGAGTTCTTCGGTGTACTTTATCCACTGATTCAGGAGGACGACATTACAGATATTGATTTTAATGGCAGGGAAATCTGGATTACAGATGCTTCCAATTGCAGAAATCTTTGCAAAAACATCCAATTGGATTCGGATTTTGTGGAGCAGTTTACTCAGCGGGTGGCAAATGGGGTGAGTAAACCTTTTAACAGGCAACATCCTGTTCTGGAGGCAGAGACTGATTGGCTGCGCATAACCATCGTGCACGAATCGGTAGCACTCAGCGGCCGTTGCATATGCATTCGCAAATCGCTTCCCTATGTGCGTCTGTCTTATGACCGAATGTTGGCGGAGCATTATTGCAGTGAGGATGTGTTGAATCTTTTGATTCGCTGTGTGGAGAACAGGATGAATATGGTGATTATCGGGGAACCCGGTTCCGGCAAGACGGAGTTGTGCAAGTTTTTGTCCGGTTACATCCCCCGTGATGAGCGGGTAATTACCATCGAAGATACGCCGGAGTGGCATTACAGCAGTTTGCACCCGGACAGGGATTCCGTGGAGATGCGCATTAACAAACAGATGGATTACTCCCAGGCAATCAGGACATGTTTGAGACTGAATCCGAAATGGATTATGCTCTCCGAGACACGCTCTAAGGAGATTGTCCATTTAATTGAGAGTTACAGTACGGGGGTGAAGGGGATGACCACGCTCCATGCCTCGGACGTACGGAAAATCCCGGATCGTATGCTTAACATGGCTGGAACAGAGCGGGATGCCAGACGATTTGAAAATGACATCTATTCCTTTATCGATGTAGGTGTTCTGGTGAGGCGGAGACAACAGGAGGATGTCTTTGGCAATAGGCAGGTGCGGCGTTACATTGATCAGGTTTG
Source organism: Lachnospiraceae bacterium (assembly GCA_029008035.1). Taxonomy (GTDB): domain Bacteria; phylum Bacillota; class Clostridia; order Lachnospirales; family Lachnospiraceae; genus Pararoseburia. The sequence goes on along the minus strand of JAQXIY010000090.1, from coordinate 49,072 downwards.
TTTTTTTGCCCGAGAACATGGGGAAAATCAATGCAAGCTTGTGGTAGATGGAGGCGTCCTCATGGTTCCGGAGTATGGAGAAAGGAGAGGGACGTATTATGAATCCAAGGTTGCTATGGGATGAGTTGCGCAAATATGGATATGTATTTTCCTGGCCAAAAGCCATATTAACCTACGCCATAGGTGTTTTGGCTGCGGTGGCACTGGGGATTTTCTTTCGGCTGCAAGGAGGATATCTGCTGGCCCTTTGCATCTGGGTGGTGTTTTTACTTCCTCTGTTTCTTCGTAATAATTATCGCAATCGGTATGCCCAGCAGCAGTTTATGGAGGCAAATACCTATCTGGAACAATTTCTATATTCCTTTCAGAAGTCCGGCAAGATTCTCACCACACTGGAGGATGTGCGCAAACTTTTTGCCGGTGGAGAAATGAGAAAAGTGCTGGATGATGCCATCGATCATATCTATCACACTTACGGGGAAAATGATGTGATGGAAAAAGCATTGCAATGTATTGAGGAGACATACCCGGTATGCCAGATTGCAACTATGCATCGATTTGCACTACAAGTGGAACGCAACGGAGGAGAATGCACGGAGTCAATTCTTTTGATGCTGGATGCCAGGCGAATGTGGGCAGACCGGGTATATGAACTTCTAAAGGAAAAGGTGCGGAAAAGGGTTCAGATTTTTGTGTCAGTATGTTTTTCACTGTTGCTTTGTACGTTGCTGGTGTTGGTGGCCAACAAAATAGAAATAGATATTTCCCAATATTTGGTGACAAAGGTGAGCACGCTTCTGGTACTCATACTGGATTTTTATATTTTTTACCGGGCTGACAGTAAGCTTTCCACCGGATACCTGGAGGGGGAATTGGATCAGAGGGAGTACCTTCACCAATACGAAAAGGTAAAAAAGTGTGCGGCAACAGGGAAACTTCAATTGGGAGCGGGGATTGCAAAACGAAATGTTACCCGTGGAATCCAGATGGTGTTTCCGCGCTGGCTTATGGAGGTTTCGCTGTTGTTGCAGAGCGAAAACGTTCAGGTGGCGATTATGAAATCCTATGATGATGCTCCGCCTTTGCTACAACCGGAATTGAAACGTCTGGTGGAGCAATTGCGTTTGCATCCAACGGAGATGGAACCCTATCTGTCATTTTTGCAGGATTACCCTTTGCCGGAGATACAATCTGCTATGAAGATGCTTTACTCCATTTCCGAGGGGACAGGGGGCAATGCCTCCAGTCAGATTGCAGATATTATTCGCCGGAATCAAGTGCTGATGAATAAGGCGGAACGGATGAAAAACGAAGATGCCTTGGCCGGTATGTATGCACTTTTTTTGGCACCGCAACTGACAGGGGCTTTGAAATTGCTGGCGGATATGCTGGTGATTTTCTACGGAATTGTTCAAAGGGGAACGCTGCCCTTATGAATTTGTGACTAAGGAGGAAGAAGATGGAAGGGATACCAAAGGTTTTTTTGACATTGTGTTGTCTGCTGGCACTTTTGCTGTCCTCCACCGGGATTGTTATGGCCGGCATCAATGCAGGCAAAGCAGATGCATTTCTGTCGGATGCAGCCATCGGTGTTGCAGAGGGAAATTTTCAGGATGAGGTTATCGAGGCCTGGGTAGGTGAGGCTGTGGAGCATGGATATCTGCTGACATATTGCAAGAAGGACACCAACGGGGATGCCTATACGGATCTGGTGGATATGACGTTGACCTATGAATACAACATACCTTTTTTGAAAACGCAGGGGGCGAAGCATCAGCTAAAAACGTATGCGAAATAAGGGAGGATGAGAATATGGAACAGATTGTTAGAGAATATGGGCTGTCCATTGTCACATTTGTGATGGGCACAGGATTTTTGGGGATATTGAGTCTGCTTTTGGAACAGGTGTGCAGATAGAAAGGGGAGGAAAGATGAGAGAAATTGTGGACTTATACGGAGAGATGTTAGGGGATGTGATTCTTTCCATTGCCATTGTGGGTTTGTTTTTTTATGTGTTCTGGGAGAGCGAATGGGTACGACAGATGGTGCAAAATATCATGATGGCGGCTTGCTGAAGAGTGGAGGAGCGATATGCAGGAAATTGTAAAAGGATATGGGAAATTTATTGTCACAGGGCTGGTCACATTGACAGCCCTGACGTTAGTGTTGTCTTTTTCATACCGCAGTTCATCAGGACGGGAAGCGGCCGGAATGATGGAACTTGTTGGTGATGAGGTTGTCATCAGAGAAAACGATGTCAACACAAATCGTGTTGGGCCTGAGATGGAAGACATTGGCACAAGCGGTGTAGCCGTGGGATGTAATAGCAACATTAGAGTTGGAGTTAAGACCCGGATAACAGAGCTATTTGCAGCCCGAGAGGGAAATGGCAATGGTGAAAAAAGTTATCCCTGTGTCGTTACAAATATTACAGATGAGCAGGGGGTGGGAGTGCTGGGAACATCCCATAAGGTGCTATTGGAAGAAGACGGGATAACGGTGATGGAACCCGGTGTCTATCACTTTTATGTAAAAGTGTTGCCCAGTCAAAAATCGGAGGTTTTTACTCTGTGCGTTATGGGGGAGGAGAGCATATGAAACAGATGGTTTACGGCATTGTGACAGCAACCATGGTTGTTATAACAATGGGAATTGTTATGGCAGTAGTTGGGAAAATGAACCGAAAATCGGATTTGGATAATGCCTTATCCGTGGCGGTGGAGGATGCAGTGGAAAGCACTATGAATCAGAAAACATATACATGTCAGAATTATATGGAATTTATTGCGGATTTTACTCAGAATCTATTGCTTCAGATATCAAATGACTCCGATATCGAAGTGAGTATTGCAAAAGTAGATTATGAAAAAGGACTCATGTCAGTAAAGGTCACAGAAACCTTTACCCATCCCAATGGCAACGAAGGGAAAAATGAGTGTGAAACAACCGTGGTATTTGAGCAGGTATCCACGGATGCAGAACTTGTTACCATTTCATATCAACTGGATGCGGATACAACATACAAGGAATATCAGATAACAAAGGGTGATGATGTGATTGTTCCGAAAGACCCCCTGCAGGAAGGAAAAAACTTTGTGGGATGGGGGATGGAAGGATGCAAGGATATGGTGACGGATTTTGGGAAAGCAAATGAGGATATGACATATATAGCAGTATTTCAGTAACTTGTGCCGACGGTCGGCACAAAAATTCTATAAGGAGGAAATTCATGAAGAGACAATCGATTGTACAAATCATCGCCGGATTGCTTGTGATTGGAATATTAATCGCCAGTATTTTCCCAACAACAGCCTATGCAGAAGAGGCGAAGAACAACACCTCATTGCTGGTGGTTTCTGATAATAACCTGGCGGATACATATGGCGCCATTGCGGTAGAAGATATAGGGGGAGCCTATCGATTGACATATGGAAACGGGGAGCAGGCAGAGACTGCGCTAAATACCTTTCTCTCTCTGGGGTATACCGCGGAGCGTGACATTCCTGTTGATATTACTGACGAGGAGAGTGAACTGACAGAGGAGGTAAATTCCGGGGGAGTCAACATGGAAGATGTGTCAGTCGTAGAGGATGCATTGGCTGAGGAAGTAGAAGCCCCAAACAAGAAAGAAGTGGTGGTTGCCGTTATTGATACGGGACTTGATGTGAGCAACGCTGCTTTTTCCGGTCGTCTGGCAAAGGGGTGTAATCCGGGCATGACCGATGAGAATGGCCATGGAACCTTGATGGCGGAAATTATTGTCTCACAGACCTCGGAAAACGTAAAGATTTTGCCGATTCAGGCATTTGATGAGACAGGCAGCTCTACGGTAGGTTGTGTTTATCGTGCCATTCTTTCTGCCTGCGATGCCGGAGCAAAGGTAATCAATCTGTCTGTGTCCGGAGCGGGTACATCTGCAATGCTTACAAAAGCTATAACCTATGCAAAGCAAAGGGGCGTTATGGTTGTGGTATCTGCCGGCAATTATGCAAGTGATGTAGCGGGGTATATGCCGGGAAATATCGAAGATGCCATTACCATATCAGCAACAGATGAGAACAAAGGGTTTGCAGCATATTCTAACTTTGGCGATTTGATTGATTATGCTGCCATGGGAACCATTATCAAAGATATGGGCACAGAGGATACTTCGGATGATGAAATGATTCAGGGAACATCTATCGCAAGTGCTTATGTGTCTGCTTATGCTGCCTATATTTTAGATCACAATGAGAATGCAGATGTAGAGAAGTGTCTGGAAACATCGGCAGATGATTTCGGCGGCAGTGCAAATCCCGCTTGTTTTGGTAAAGGATATTTATCATTAGAAAATCTGATATTTGATAATAACAGAAGTGATAGTGGCACAGAGGATATTGGAGAAAATGACACCGGGGAAGGTGAACTTGATGAAAGAGTGGATGAAGAGGAAAGCCAGCAACCAATCAAAACTCAGACACCTCTTTATGGCACCCAGACAATCAATTTGAGTGCACGATGGGATGTGACAGAGACAAACAATGTTATGAACGGCGCAAATGTTACTGTGAATGGTAACGGTTATGAAATACGCTGCATGACAAATGCTGCTATCAATTATAACCATGCGTTCTTTGTAGAGCAGGGTGGGGTGTTGACGGTAAACAATGCGATTATCAATGCAAATGCTCTTGATGACAACAACGAAATCATAAGAAGCCGGTGCGGAGTTACAAATAACGGGGGCAGAATTGTTCTTAACAACTGCACCATAAAAAACGCAGGTATCGGTGGCTGGGGAGTACGCAATTCCGAAGATGGTGTTACCGGGGGCGTGGTTACACTCAACAACTGCACCGTACAGTCTTGTAGAGGAAATGGTGTTGCCAATAACGGCACAATGATAATCAAGGATTGCACCCTTACTGGCAATCGAGTTGATTTTGCAAATGGCGGTGGCAAGGTTACTATAACAAATTCTAACTTTGTCAATAGTAAAACATATAAGGATTTTACTGTTTCCTATGGAATAGACCACTATGCCGGAACATTGACTATGACAGGTGGTGGTATCTATAGCAATGTAAACGGAATGATAATACGTGCAACCGCATCATTAAAAGATGTAGACATTTATAACAACCAAAAAAATGGAATCATTGTTGGAGAAGATGGAACTGCCACCCTAAATAATCTTGTCAATGTCTATGCCAATAACTTTAACATACAAAATAAGGGAACCCTGACAATCAATAGTGGTGTAAGTGTCTATCATGCCAAGGTAGATACCAATGGCACTGGAGGTATCAATGTATATAATCTGAACAATGGCATTGTAAATATGAAAGGTGGAAGGGTGTATGACGCGGCAAAATATAACCTCATGAATGACAGGAAGTTAGAATCAAATACAAAAAATAGAGTGACTATTTCTTCCGGTACGATTGAAGTCACAGCAAGTGCACAAAAAGCATTTCAGACGTCAAGAAACATATATAACGAAGATGGAACTGTTATCATAAAAAATTTCAATGCAGATACGAAGCCAACGATTAGAAATGCCAAGGATTATAACGTATATTCTAAAGGTACGACCACCATAAGCGGAGGAAATATCTATAATTCCGGCTCTCACAATGTTGTAAATATTGGTGGAACGTTGAAAATGTCTGGCGGAACGGTTCAAATGACCGAAGCCAATACAGACAGTAACGGAGAGGCATTAGGTTCAGCGAATGTATTTACTTCAAGCAGTGGAACTACCACCATATCCGGAGGAGTGATACATGGTGCAACAACCCACAATGTCTATAACTATAGCGGAACCACTAACATCTCTGGGGGAACCATCTATTTTAAAGGCACCCGCTTGGATGCAACAGGAAAAGAGATAGGCACCTCAAATGTCTATGTGAATACCGGAACGGTGAATATCACTGGCGGTACAATCAAGGATGCACCAAAGATGAATGTAGACATCAAAAATGGAACGGTGAACTTTAAGGGTGGTAGTATTACGGGGAGTGGGGCAGGTTATCCGGGTGTTCAAATAGAGAAAGTTGATTCCGCTACTTTTAACCAGTATGCAAATATAGGAACAAATGATTTTTCTGCTGTCAGAAATATTGCCCAAGGTCTAAACCGTTATAACGTCTATAATGGAGCCACAAGCGCAGTGGGAAGCAATGGTAAGGACACAGGAGTGTTTCTGGCTGAGGGCGCTTCCATGACCATCCATCAGCCATTGACAGAGGATATTAAAGTGGCTTCTTATGACCGCTATACCGGAAAGGTGATTGCCGACTGTGATAGTGAAGCGATTGCTCAAAGCGCCCAGGAACATTTGAAACTGACGGATAATGCGTCATATCAAAAGACCACGCTCAATACCAGAGCGTATGCAGATATCTATCCGGACTTGAAAGACCAATATGGCTATAACTACGAGGCTTTATGGAATCATTACAATACCTATGGTAAAAGTGAAGGAAGAACCAATGAGGATGCCAATAAGACCGTGGTGTATCGCAAAGGCAATGGAGAAACCGGAGCCAAGACGCAAATCATTGTTTCCCAGGTAGAGGATACCACTTTTGATAAAAACCTTGCTGATAACGGCTTGACAAAGGAGGTGTTTTCAGCAAGAGTAAGAACCTCAGATACCTTTACTGGCCATAAAAATGCAAAATGGCGAGATTATGTACAAACCTATTGGGGCGAAATAAATGAGCCAAGAGCAGAGTCTATCGTGTATTACGACGGGCAGGATGTGTCAAAGTCTATTTATAATAGTGGATGGGCTACTACTAAAGAAAAGCAAGACGATGAACCATTGTACGGACGTATTCTTAGCGAATATCGTTGTTGGTATCCAACCACTCTTTATGCACGTTATGAGACAGGCTATGACCCTAACGCCAATCACAACGACTTGGACGACCCAAGTAGTGATGATGGAACGGAGGATATTTTAGACCCGGCCCCGGAGGAGCCGGAGATTGAACCAAGCAATCCTGACGATCCGGAAAAACCAAAGCCCCAGGGATATTCCTACTTCTTCTGTGGGAACGGACAAGAAAAGGGCAATAATTATACTGTAAGACACGTGCCGAGCGTATATGCCATGCCGGGCTATGATGAGTTTGAAAAGCGAAATACTAAGGGCCATGGATGGTCCGTACTAAGTGACGCAACCTATAAAGATACCGAGGAACCTACAAAACGACGAGAAGAAGGAGAGCTGGTTACTACATTGGCTCTTTTAAATGCCATTGTAGAAAGAGATGATTGTGAGATTCTGATTGAAGATGGCAACATAACAGTAACACAATTTTTGGTTTGGGATGAGCCACCAACCATTGTTGCCAAAGATTCTTCTATCGCTTTTTATCAAGTAAGAACATTAAGTGATAATGAAATCAAAGAGATCATATTCCGAACCTGTATAGGAAAAGATAAGGAAGATGGAGACCCGGACAATCATAACATCATACCTAACAATGTAGCCGAAGGAGAGATAGGTGTAACGATTGTTGATTTTGATAAGAGTGAGTTAATGAAGTTTGAAAATCATGGAACGGGCAATGTTTCCATTACCTTCAGAGCAACAGATGGGGTGGGCCAGACTGCCGATGCAACCGTAAGACTTTGGATAAATTCTGAAAACCCCATTGAAGGAGCTTATATCAATAGAGCCAGATGTATCAATAAGAAATACTATGATGCAGGCAAAGGCTATGACACCTTGGATAAAGAAGACCCGCACTATCTGGATGGCTACAAGCAGGGTGGATTGATGCCAAATGACCTTTGGTACACCGATGAAAAAAGGGCAAAAACCATCGAAGAAGCCTTTGCTAACCTAGAGAGTGAGAACTGGGAGTTTTCTTGGAAGTTTACCCATGAGCAAGTCTTAGAAACCCAAGATTATATCGAAGAACACGGCTTTGGAGACTCCTTAGAAGACGGAGCATTACAGGCTTACTACAACAAGTATAAGGGCAACATCTTAATCAATAAGTTGCCAAAAATTTGCGACCGAGGAAAGCACGATATCGAAAAGGCTACTTGTACCAAGGCGGCCTACTGTAAGATATGTGGTGAAATCTTTGGCAAAGCAGAGCACGATTACCACCGGGAGATTGGGAAAAAACAGGAGGTTTGTACCAGATGCGGTGATGTAAAAGAATAAAAAGTCCAACAGCCCCTAGAAATAGGGGCTTGTTGTAGTAAAAATAGAATAGTGAATTTAGCTGGGAAGCCGAGGGATGGTGCATCTTCTCTGAGCCTGTGAAGGAGGATGATGCCAATGGTTACATATTCGGATTTATTTGTATTTGTAATGATGATGTGTGCTGTTGTTACGCTAGTTGTTACTTTAACACATAAAAAATAACCATCCTGCCCCGGAAAGAACGGATGGTTATTTCATAACTATTACTTTTCGCCGGAGTAGATAGCCCTACCTATCTATCGGCTTTCCTGTTAAGTTCATTATAACACGAGTTTGTAAATTTGCAAGGTAAATGCAACACTACCGTTGCAATAACTTGTAGGTGTCACATCAATTGTAACCCTACACCACGCTTATTACGGATTTTATTCACGTTATTGCAGTAAACCCCTAGGTGGGCTATAATACATTTGAGAAATTTTCGTTTATAACGGGAGAAATAAAGGAGTACATATGGATTACGAAATTCGAGATATTAATTTGGCAGAATCCGGGGAGCACAAGATTGACTGGGTGCGCAAGAACTGCCCTCTTCTTCGTTCTTTAGAAGAAGATTTTACCAAGGAGAGACCTTTTGAGGGGGTTCGCATTGCACTCTCTATTCATTTGGAGGCTAAGACAGCGTATCTGTGCAAGGTCTTGGCAGCAGGTGGAGCTCAGATGTATATCACCGGGTCCAACCCACTGTCCACTCAGGATGATGTGGCGGCAGCATTGGTGGCGGCAGGCTTGAGTGTATATGCTTGGTATCAGTCCACGGAGGAGGAATACCAGCGTCATATTACCAAAGTGTTGGAGCACAACTGCAACATTATCATCGATGATGGTGGTGATTTGGTGCATATGCTTCACACCAAGATGACAGACAAGATTCCGTATGTCATTGGAGGATGCGAAGAGACTACTACAGGTATTATTCGTCTCATGGCTATGGCTAAGGATGATCAGCTGCAATTCCCTATGGTGATGGTAAACAATGCAGACTGCAAGCATTTGTTTGACAACCGCTATGGTACAGGGCAGTCGGTGTGGGATGGCATTAACCGCACTACCAATTTGATTGTGGCCGGTAAGTATGTGGTGGTTGCCGGCTATGGATGGTGTGGAAAAGGAGTTGCTATGCGTGCCAAGGGCCTGGGAGCAAAGGTTATTGTCACTGAGGTGGATCCAATCAAGGCCATTGAGGCTGTGATGGATGGATTTGAGGTGATGCCTATGAAAGAGGCGGCTGCTTTGGGAGATTTCTTTGTGACAGTTACGGGCTGTGCAGGTGTCATTGACGAAGAGGATTTCTTACAGATGAAAAACGGAGCAATTCTTTGCAATGCCGGACATTTTGACGTGGAGATTGACATGAAGCGTCTCCGTGAGATGGCTCTATCCACCATTGACCAGAGACAGAACATCGTTGGTTATGAAGTGAAGAAGGATACTTTCGTTTATGTGCTGGGAGAGGGACGCTTGGTAAATCTAGCCTGCGGAGATGGACACCCCGCAGAGATTATGGATATGAGCTTTGCGATTCAGGCGTTGTCTGCCAAGTATTTGGTAGAGCACATCAAAGAACTTACAGACAAGTTAATCGTTGTGCCGCGAGAGGTGGATATGGAAGTGGCAAATCGCAAACTGAAGTTTTTGGGCATTTCCATCGATACCTTGACAGAGGAGCAGGAAAAATATTTGCACTCTGCAGATGTCACAGAATAAGAAATAATTATTGGTTTAGTAAATTTGTATTTAGAGAGGTGATTTTTCATTGGACACGGTGTCGATACTGCAATTTATTGTTTTAGCGATTCTTTTGTTTCTCTCCGCTTTCTTTTCTTCTGCGGAGACGGCTTTGACAACGGTAAATAAAATCAAAATGAAGAATATGGCAGATGAGGGTGATAAGCGGGCTCAACTTGTATTACAGGTGACGGAGGATTCCAGTAAGATGTTATCTGCCATTCTCATAGGAAATAACATAGTGAATTTGTCAGCTTCTTCCCTTGCCACAACCCTTGCTATCCGTTTGTTGGGAAGTGTGGGAGCCGGAATTGCCACAGGTATTCTTACCATTTTGATTCTGATTTTCGGGGAAATTTCTCCGAAAACTATGGCCACTTTGAAGGCCAACCGAATATCCCTGCGCTATGTGAAGATTATTTATGCGTTGATGGTGATCTTGACGCCGGTTATTTTTGTTATTAATTGGCTGGCTATGTTGTTTTTACGACTCCTGCGGGTGGACCCAAACAACAATGAGGGGGCCATCACAGAAGAGGAGTTGAGAACACTGGTGGATGTGAGCCATGAAAGTGGCGTGATTGAAGGGGAAGAGAGAGAGTACATTCATAACATTTTTGATTTTACTGATGCCACAGCCAAGGAGATTATGATTCCCCGTATCGACATGACAGTGGTCAATGTGAATTGGTCATATGACAAGCTTTTGGAGGTCTTTCAGGAGGATATGTTTACCAGACTTCCGGTGTATGAAGAGGACACGGACAATATCATAGGCCTCATCAATATGAAGGATATGATTTTGGCTCCCAAAGATGAGAGCTTCTCTATACGAGATTATCTTCGCAAAGTGTATTTCACATATGAACAGAAGAACACGTCGGAATTGTTTGAGGAGATGCGCCGTGAGCGTTTAAGCCTTGCAGTTGTGCTGGATGAGTATGGCGCAGTTGCCGGCATGGTGACCTTAGAGGACTTGTTGGAAGAATTGGTGGGAGAGATTCGCGATGAGTTTGACGGAAATGAGGTTGATGATATCATTCCGGTGAACGATAGAGAATACGATGTGCTAGGTTCTATGAATCTGGAGGATCTGTGCGACAAGCTTGACTTGGATTTCTCTTCCGAAGATTATGATACTATCGGAGGTTATCTCACGGGATTGTTTGATCATTTTCCACAAAAGGGAGAGATTTATGTAACAGGAGACGGCGTTATCCTTCGAGTGGAAGCCGTGGACAACAAGCGAATCACCAAGGTTCGTTTGAAGCTGCCCATGAGAGATGAAGAAATTTAGAACATACAGGTATCCCCTGCCACCGGGCAGGGGATATTTTTTATGAACGGGAAATGTAGTCCCCGGTGACGATTAAAGTGTCGTATCCGTCAGCTTGTAATTTCTGTTGCATTGCTACGGCTTCGTCCAAGGTTTCCATAGGTCCGACCCAGATGGCGATTAGTCCGCCCACTCTTCGCCAGATACTGGAATACCCCTGTTGCTTCAACTGTTCCATTAGGTAGACGGCGTTTTCGGGATATCGGAACAATCCCACCTGCACGTAGTACCACATCCGAGGCTCCGGTCGAACCGGACGATTGGGGACCAGTTCACACTGAATGCCATTTAAGGAGAGGCGCATATCATTCATCATTCTATCATTGTTGTTCATAGGCTGGCGGGTCATATCCTGCCTTGCGTTTCTGTCTGTCATGGTATTGTTTGGCATCATGTTTTCCTGCATCATTCTGTTTGGCATAGGCTCAGGTGGCGGCATCATAGGCGGCTCTTGATTGGCAGCCTGAGTTTCTGTGGACGGTTGGACTGAGGCACTGTCGTTCAAAGGAAAGGCCTGTTCCACTCCTGTAGCAATGGCATTGGTCATAGCAGAAAACTTATCATCAAAAATCTGATTGTCCACAGAGGAGTTGATAAAGCCAACCTCCAGGAGAACGGCAGGCATATTGGTGCGCCGCAATACTACCAACTCTTTTCTGGACTCGATGCCCAAGTTGTCAAATCCGATCTTTTCCAATTCCTCATTTACATCTTTCGCCACCCGAAGAGCTAGTGGGTTTTTGTCATATACAAGGGCCTGCACTCCGTGATATAAATCCGGGCGCTCTGCAAAGTTCCTATGGAAAGACAAAAACAAATCACCCCCGGCATTGTTGGCAATTTGAGCCTTGTCATAGGGTGAATCATATCGGTCATCTGTTCTGGTATATACAATGTTGTATCCTGCGTTTTCCAATTCCTGACCTACCGCCAGGGCTAATCTGAGATTGTCATCCTTTTCCCGTCGGTCGCCGTAGACAGCGCCCGGATCAAATCCCCCGTGTCCGGGGTCTATAATAATGGTTTTAGGCATGAGAAAACCTTTGCATATGTTTTTAATAGTCTATGCATTTCCCTGAAGAAAGTGAACTGCATTTTGTGGTTCTATACAAAACACCGGGGTTGGGCTATAATGAAATAAGATTTGACAAATTACGAGGAAGTATTATGAACACGAGAAAAAGAACGGGCTTATGTTGTCTGCTTGTAACGGCATTTTTATTTTCCGGGTGCTCCATCAATACCGGCACCACCATACAGGAAGAAAAGGAAGCAGGAATTGCTGCTATGGAAAAGCAAGACTATGAGGAAGCTATTAAGCACTTTGATAAGAGTGTGGAAATGGCCGGGGGAAAGGTGAATGAGCAGGTTGTTGATACTTGCTTCTACAAGGCGGCAGCACAGTACAATCTCGGAAAAATTGATGAGGCCGTCAAGCAATATACCGCCATCATGAAATACGATGAAAATGACCCGCGCCCTTGTTTCCTTCGGGGAAGCGTCTATCTGAAAGAGGGGAAGCTGAAGAAGGCGCTGGCAGATTACAAGGAAGCCATTGTCAGAGATGAGTCAGATTACGATATGTATATTTTGATATACCGCAATCTGGCAGCCCAGGGATACCGGGAGGAAGGAGAGACATACTTACAACAGGCTTTGGATATCAAAGGAAAGAGCAAGGAAAACTATCTGGGTCGGGGGCGTGTCTATCTGGAGATGAAGGATTATGACAATGCGTCCAAGCAGTTGGAAAACTTAAAAGATAAGTCGTCTGACGAGGCTTTGGCTTTGCTGGGGGATATTGCTATGGAGTCCGGGGATTATGACAAAGCGCTGAAGTACTACCAAAAAGGTCTGCAGCAGAAGAATCCCACAGATCGTCAGAAACTTCTTCGGGGCGAGATTGCAGCTTTGGAATATACGGGTAACTTTGCAGAGGCCAAGGAAAAGATGACAGCCTATCTAAAACTTTACCCCTCCGATGTGGGGGCATTACAAGAGCAAATCTTCCTAAATACCAGATAAAAATTAAAAATAAACTAAACTTAACAATGAAATCCTATGTTTACAAGGGTCTTCACGAAAAAACATATAAATACAATATGTTGTGATTTCGTGTTGACCCTTGCACTATATTTTGGTACAATAAACCTACAAATGGCGTTTTCGTCAGAGAAAATGCACAAAACATCGGATAAGGTATTTGAAAGGTGGATTTTGGGATGTTTCAAGTTGTGAAAAGAGATGGGGAAGTTACAGAATTCAATCTGGGCAAGATTAACGATGCCATTGCCAAGGCGTTTGATGCCACACAGATGGCATACAATGACGATATTATTGGATTATTGTCTCTGCGGGTTTCTGCGCACTTCCAGAATAAGATTAAGGATGGGAAGATTTCTGTTGAGATGATTCAGGACAGTGTGGAGACGGTTCTGGAGCAGACAGGATATACAGAGGTGGCAAAGGCATACATTCTCTATCGTAAGCAGAGAGAAAAGATGCGTAATATGAAGTCCACCATTCTTGATTATAAGGATGTCATCAACAGTTACGTTAAGGTTGAGGATTGGCGTGTAAAGGAGAACTCCACCGTGACATATTCCGTAGGAGGACTGATTCTCAGCAACTCCGGTGCAGTGACCGCCAACTACTGGTTGTCAGAGATTTATGATGAAGAGATTGCCGAGGCACACCGCAATGCAGATATTCATATTCACGATTTGTCCATGCTTACCGGATACTGTGCCGGATGGTCTTTGAAGCAGTTGATTCAGGAAGGATTGGGAGGTATCACAGGCAAGATTACTTCCGCACCGGCGGCGCATCTTTCCGTATTGTGCAACCAGATGGTGAACTTCCTGGGCATTATGCAGAATGAGTGGGCCGGCGCTCAGGCTTTTTCTTCCTTTGATACATATTTGGCTCCTTTTGTTAAGGTAGATAACCTTACTTACGGAGAAGTTAAGAAGTGTATTGAGGCTTTTGTATACGGTGTGAACACACCTAGTCGTTGGGGTACACAGGCTCCATTTTCTAACATCACCTTGGACTGGACAGTTCCGGGAGACTTGGCAGAACTTCCTGCTATTGTAGGCGGCAAGGAAATGGACTTTAAGTATAAGGATTGTAAGAAAGAGATGGATATGGTCAACAAGGCATTCCTCGAGACCATGATTGAGGGAGATGCCAATGGCCGTGGATTCCAGTATCCAATTCCTACCTATTCTATCACCAGAGACTTTGATTGGTCTGACACAGAGAACAATCGTCTCTTGTTTGAAATGACAGCCAAGTATGGCACACCTTACTTTAGCAACTACATCAACTCCGACATGGAGCCCAGCGATGTGCGTTCTATGTGCTGCCGTTTGAGACTGGACTTAAGAGAACTTCGGAAGAAGTCCGGCGGCTTCTTTGGTTCGGGAGAGAGCACCGGTTCTGTGGGTGTTGTTACCATCAATATGCCTCGTATTGCATATCTGGCTAAGGATGAGGCTGATTTTTATGCAAGATTGGATCGTATGATGGATATTTCCGCTCGTTCTCTTAAGATTAAGAGAGGCGTTATTTCCAAGTTGTTGGAAGAGGGACTGTATCCATATACTAAGAGATACTTGGGATCTTTTGACAACCACTTCTCTACCATCGGTTTGATTGGTATGAATGAGGTGGGCTTAAATGCCAAGTGGTTGGGACAGGATTTGACCCACAAGGAAACACAGGAATTCACAAAGGCTGTGTTGAACCACATGCGTGAGCGCCTTTCCGACTACCAGGAGGAGTACGGTGATTTATATAACCTTGAGGCTACACCGGCTGAGTCTACCACCTATCGTCTGGCTAAGCATGATGTGGCGAAATATCCTGATATTATTACAGCTGGCAAAGAGGGAGATACTCCATTCTATACCAACAGTTCTCACTTGCCGGTAGAATATACCTCTGATATCTTTGACGCTTTGGATATTCAGGATGAGTTGCAGACACTTTACACATCCGGCACGGTATTCCACGCATTCTTGGGAGAGAAGCTTGACAGTTGGGAGTCTGCAGCTAAGTTGGTTCGCACTATTGCAGAGAACTACCGCTTGCCATACTACACCATGTCACCTACCTATTCTGTATGTAAGGAGCATGGCTATATCGCCGGAGAACACTTTACCTGCCCGCACTGCGGAGCAAAGGCTGAGGTCTATTCCAGAATTACAGGATACTATCGTCCGGTGCAGAACTGGAACGAGGGCAAGAGCCAGGAGTACAAGAATCGTCGTCTCTATGACATTGAGCATTCTGTACTCAAGAAGCCGGCCAAGAACATTGTCACCATCACCAAGGACGATGTAAAGGTAGAGCCTGCCAACTCTGTGAAGTATCTGTTTACAACCAAGACCTGTCCAAACTGTGCTATGGCCAAGGAAATGCTTGCCGGTGAAGACTATGTTTTGATTGATGCGGAGGAAGAAGTGGAACTGACACAGAAGTATGGGGTTATGCAGGCACCCACCCTGGTTGTGGTGAATGGAGATGATGCTAAGAAATATGTAAATGCATCTAACATCCAGAGGTTTGTGAACGAAAAATAAACATATTTTAAAATAAAAGGACAGCCGACACCGATGAAGGGACAGGTACCAGCTGGCATCCAACAAGTTGGAGCCATTGGTACCTGTCCCCATTGGTGTCGGCTGTCCTTTTTGCGTGACAGAGAAAGGGGTTTCGTGGTATGATAAGTAATGATTGTATATATAAAGGCGGTGTGAGATGAGTTTACTAATTAAAAACGGACATATCTTAAACCCTGCCACAGGTACAGACGGCATTATGGACCTGTTGGTGGAAGGGGACAAGGTAATCAAAATACAGCAAGAAATTACACCCGAGCCGGAAGATCAGATTCTGGATGCCACGGGCTGTTTCGTATTTCCGGGATTTATTGATTTACACGTGCATTTTCGCGACCCGGGTCTGACCCATAAGGAAGATATTATGACCGGTTCTAGGGCGGCGGCTCACGGTGGATTTACCACAGTGGTGACCATGCCGAACACCAAGCCGGTGGCGGATAATGCGGAGGTGATTCGCTATGTGCATGAGCGAGCCAAGGAAGTTGGCTTGACCCACGTTCTTCAGGTGGGAGCAATCACAAAGGGAATGCAGGGAAAGGAACTGGCAGACATTGAGGAGATGATTGCTGCGGGCATTCCTGCCATCAGCGAGGATGGCAAGAGCGTTATGGATTCCAACCTTTATCGCAAGGCCATGGAATTGGTTGCCAAAGCCGGAATACCTGTGTTGGCCCACTGCGAGGATATTAATCTGGTGGATGGCGGAGTGATCAACCGAGGAGCCAAGTCCAAGGCGTTGGGCGTTAAGGGCATCTCCAATGCGGTGGAGAATATTATTGCTGCCAGAGATATTATGCTGGCGGAGGAGACCGGTGCCAGATTGCATCTGTGCCATTGCTCCACCAAGGAGACGGTGGAACTGGTGCGGGATGGCAAGGCCAAGGGTATTGCTGTCAGTGGCGAAGTTTGCCCCCACCATTTTACCCTCTCAGAGGATGATATTGTGGAGGGCGATTCCAACTACAAGATGAATCCTCCTCTTCGTACCAAGGAAGATGTGGACAGGTTAAAGGAAGGGTTGCGGGACGGTATTATGGAGGTTATCTCTACGGATCACGCCCCCCACACCAAGGAGGAGAAGGTGGCTGATTTGTCAAAGGCACCCTTTGGTATCGTGGGATTGGAGACTTCTGCAGCCCTGACCTATACAGAACTGGTTCTGGGGGGATATTTAACCCCTATGCAGATGGCAGAGAAGATGAGCACCAATCCGGCAAGAATTCTTGGCATTCCCAAGGGAGATATCAGCCCGGATCATGTGGCAGACATCACCATTTTTGACCCCAGGGAGACCTATGAGATTCACGGGGCGGATTTTGTGGGAAAGAGTTCCAATATGCCTTATGAGGGGCGACAGGTCACAGGCCGCGTGATAGCAACTATTTTAGATGGAAAGATTGTTTACGAAAAATAAAGGACAAGGGAGAAACAAAACATGATTAACAAGTTAAATGACAAGATCAAAAAGACAGGGGCCCCCATTGTGGTGGGACTGGACCCTATGTTGTCTTATTTGCCACAGCACCTTTTGGACGAAGCAGTTCAGGAAAGGGGAGAGAGCTTGGAGGCAGTGGCAGATGCCATTTTTGCATATAACAAGCAGATTGTGGATGCCACCTGTGATTTGATTCCGGCTGTGAAGCCACAGATTGCCATGTATGAGCAATTTGGTTTGCCGGGGCTTGAGGCGTTCAAGAAGACGGTGGATTATTGTCATGAAAAGGATTTGGTGGTGATTGGAGATGTGAAGCGTGGTGATATTGGCTCAACCTCAGCAGCGTATGCCACAGCCCATATTGGCAAGGTTGCAGTTGGAAATAAAACCTTTACACCTTTCGACGAAGATTTTGCTACGGTGAATCCATATCTGGGAAGCGATGGTATTAAGCCTTTCGTGGATGTGTGCAAGGAGGAGAAGAAGGGGCTCTTTATTCTGGTGAAGACCTCCAATCCTTCCAGCGGCGAATTCCAGGACCGGGAGATTGTAGACGATGAGGGAAATAAGAGACCTCTTTATGAATTTGTGGGACAGATGGTAGACCGTTGGGGCAGTGACTGTATGGGAGATGAGTTCAGCTACATCGGAGCGGTTGTGGGAGCGACTTATCCTGAGATGGGAAAAGTACTTAGAGAGATTATGCCCAAGTCTTATATTCTGGTGCCGGGTTATGGGGCACAGGGGGGCAAGGGCGCTGATCTGGTAAATTTCTTTAACAAGGATGGACTGGGTGCTATTGTCAATTCTTCCCGTGGTATTATTGCTGCCTACAAGCAGGAAAAGTATCAGTCTATGGGAATTACGGAGAAAAATTTTGCGGATGCAAGCCGTCTGGCTGTGGAAGATATGATTGCAGATATTGCATCAGCACTGAGATAATGAGGAATGGAAGATGAGTAAAGTTACAGAGATGGCCAAGGTGCTACAACAGGATAGACTGGCAGAGGGGATTTACAGTATGTGGGTACAGACCAAAGCAACGCAGTGGGCGGTTCCGGGACAATTTGTCTCTTTGTACTGCCATGAGAAGAGTCAGCTTCTTCCCCGCCCCATCAGTATTTGTGAGATTGATAAACAAAAGGGGGCTTTGCGACTGGTGTATCGTGTAGTGGGCAAGGGGACGGAAGAGTTCTCACATTATATGCCGGGAGACAAAGTGCAACTTCTGGGGCCTTTGGGCAATGGATTCCCGCTGGATGGGGAGAGACCGATTGTCATTGGAGGAGGCATCGGCGTACCTCCTATGTTGCAGTTGGCCAAAGAACTTGAGAACAGACCTACCATCGTTCTGGGATATCGAGACAACCAACTTTTTTTAAAAGAACAGTTTGACGCTGAGGGGGATGTGCATGTGGCAACAGACGACGGCTCTGTGGGTGTACACGGAACTGTGGTAGATGTGTTGCAACAGGAGAATATGACAGGGGATGTGATATATGCCTGCGGACCCAAGCCAATGCTGGCTGCTGTTAAGGCTTTTGCCAAGGAGCAGGGGATTCGTTGCTACATCTCCATGGAAGAGCGGATGGCCTGTGGCATCGGCGCTTGTTTGGGATGCGTCTGCAAAACCAAACATGAGGACGAACACTCTCATGTACATAATGCCAGAGTGTGTAAGGATGGTCCTGTATTTTTGGCTGAGGAGGTGGAGTTGTAATGAATACATCGGTGAATTTGGCGGGGGTATGTCTAAAGAACCCTGTAATGGTGGCCTCCGGCACTTTCGGTTCCGGCCAGGAATACAGCGAATTTGTAGATTTGAACGCACTGGGAGCGGTGGTGACAAAGGGTGTTGCCAATGTACCATGGCCGGGGAATCCTACACCCCGGGTGACGGAAGTAAGAAGCGGTATGCTCAACGCCATCGGATTGCAGAATCCGGGGATTGATGTATTTACCCGCAGGGATCTGCCGTTTCTGGAACAGTTTGACACCAAGGTGATTGTGAATGTTTGCGGAAAGACCACCTCAGATTATTTGGAAGTGGTGGAACGGCTGGGAGATGAGAGACGGGTAGATATGCTGGAGATTAACATCTCCTGCCCTAATGTAAAGGAAGGCGGTATAGCCTTCGGACAGGACCCCAAGGCAGTGGAGGAGATTACCCGACTGGTGAAACAAAAAGCCAAACAGCCGGTGATAATAAAGTTGAGTCCCAATGTGACAGATATTACCGTGATGGCGAAGGCTGCTGAGGCAGGAGGGGCAGACGTGCTCTCTCTTATCAATACATTGACGGGGATGAAGATTGATATCAACCGTCAGACGTTTGCGTTGGCTAACAAGACAGGAGGAATGTCAGGACCTGCCATTCACCCTATCGCCGTACGGATGGTATATCAGGTGGCGCAAGCGGTGAAACTACCCATCATCGGTATGGGGGGGATCGAGAGCGCAGAGGACGCCATTGAGATGATGTTGGCGGGAGCCACGGCGGTGTCTGTGGGAACGGCTAATTTCTATCGACCGGATGCAACCGTAGAGATTGTCCGGGGCATCGAGGATTATATGACCCGTATGCATGTGGAAGATGTTAAGGATTTGGTTGGAATTGTTCATTAGCACTGAGAAAAGTGAGGGACTATGAATCAGTATTTTAATGTGAAGGTGGCAAGAGAATCGGCAAAAATTGTGAATGTAACCTTTTTGTTGATACACGTGGTGCTCTTTTTCTACTTTAGAGCACTTGGGGTGACACCAATGTGTTGCCTGAACATCATAAGCATTTTTCTGTATATTGTGGGCTATTTCTGGCTGAACGGAGGTAAACTCAATGTGTTTATCTATTTGTCGGGGTTTGAGATATTAGTCCACACGGTGAGTGCCACAATTTGTGTGGGATTGGCCTGTGGGATGCAGTGGATTTTGTTGTTTATGCCCATTGAGTTTTTCTACACGGAGTTTTTCTCATTGCAGATTCGGGACCAGAAGGCTTGGGCAACCATCTCCAGTGTGGTGAATCTCATCTTTTTCCTGTTTTTAGATGTTTACATGCGCAGCCATGAGCCTTTGTATGCTGTGCCCGGTGATGTGGCGTTTGTGACGCGGCTGTTATTGATTGTACTTATTTTTTCACTGTCCATGTTCCTTCTTCACACTCTGACGAAATACGCCTATCTCACCGAGAAAAAGATGCGAGAAAAGTCAGCGGTGGATGGCCTTACAGGATTTTACAATCGTTTTGAACTGATGGATGAATTGGATGCAAGACTGCAACGCAAGACGTTAAGCGGAGCATGGGCGGCTATGATAGACTTGGACAATTTCACGCAGGTGAATGAAAAATATGGTCGGAATATCGGAGATCAGGTTCTTATGAGAGTCTCTGATGTTTTGCGTGTGCAAAGCTTGGATGTGCTCTGTGCCCGCTGGGGCGGGGACAAATTTCTCATCTGTGGTTTTGAGTGCCGGGATGAGCAGGAAGTGCTGGATGCCATGAATAAGTTGAGAGAACGATTGGATGCAATTTCCTTCGATATGATTGAGGGAGAAATTCGTGTACAGGCAACCATCGGCATTTCCTTTTACCGGGAAAATGACAGTGTGCGACAGTGGCTTAGCACCGCAGATAAGAAACTGTATGCCGGAAAATACAATGGGAAAAACTGTGTTGTAAATTGAATGTTTCCTGTGTTTATGATAGTATGAAAACTACATTTGATACATTTTTCTTCTCGGGAATGAGGGGATGGCAATAGGAGGTTTGGATATATGGAAGCTTACAAGTCAGAATTTATCGAATTTATGGTGGAGAGCGATGTGTTGAAGTTTGGAGATTTTACCCTTAAGAGCGGGCGGAAGTCTCCATTTTTTATGAATGCCGGGGCATATGTAACAGGTGGTCAATTAAAACGACTGGGCGAGTACTATGCCAAGGCGATTTATGCTGCGTATGGGGACGACTTTGATGTGCTCTTTGGACCGGCATATAAGGGGATTCCGCTGGCCTGTGTTACAGCCATTGCTTTCAGTGAATTATATGGAAAAGAAATCAAATACTGCAGCAATCGTAAAGAGGAAAAGGATCACGGAGCCGATAAGGGTGGTCTGTTAGGCTACCAGATACAGGACGGGGACCGGGTAGTAATGATTGAAGATGTTACTACATCAGGCAAATCTATGGAGGAGACGGTTCCCATTGTGCGTGCGCAGGGAGACGTTACCATCGTGGGATTGATGGTAAGTCTTAATCGTCAAGAAGTTGGACTGTCAGGAGATAAGAGCATGACAGCGTTAGACGAGGTGGCAAAGACTTATGGATTTGCAACCAATGCCATTGTCTCCATGTCGGATGTGGTGGAACACTTATATAACAAGCCTTGTCAGGGCAAGATAATCATTGATGATCAAATGAAGGGTGCCATTGACACATACTATGAGGCATATGGTGTGCAATAATTTGGAATGAAAATGAAAAAAAAGAAATATTTTTTATATAGTATGCTCTTTGCAATGTACCTGGCGATTCTTGTGTATTTTTTGTTTTTTGCGGAAGGATTTCGAGAAAATATTTCGGGGGCATACCGGTATAACATTGTACCATTTCGGGAAATCACCCGCTATATCCAGTATCGCCGAACCATTGGTTACGGGAGAACGTTTCTCAATCTTGGAGGCAACATCATAGCATTTATGCCTCTGGGATTTTTCCTGCCTAGCCTTTGCAGGCGGAGACTGGATTTTTGGTCTGTGAGTCTTATGGCTTTGGAAGTCAGCGTGCTGGTGGAGGTGATTCAACTTTTTACCAGGGTTGGTTGCTGTGATGTTGATGATGTAATTCTTAACACCATTGGCGGGATGCTGGGATATGGTTGCTATATTATTGGAAAAGGACGAAGAAAATTATGAACCGAAGAAATAATCGGAGATATCGGGAGAAAAAACCTCTTTCCACAGAATCTATCGTTGCATCGGTGGTAGGAGGTGTGTCAATTCTGTTCTACCTGTTTACGCTTTTGTTTGTGGCGGGCACAGAGGGGACGGTGGCCAATGTGTTTGGCGGTGTTTCCGTATTGGCTATGATTGTCACAATTGTGGCGCTGGTGCAAGGCGCCAAAGTGAGAAAGAATGACAACTTTGACAAAGTCAGCCGTGTGCTGGGGGTGGTTGTGCCGGCACTGGGGGCAGCCTTATGGGTGATTTTATATATGATAGGAATATTGATGGGGTGATGGAATGAGAGATGAATATGAAGAGCGCTATCAGCTCATGATGGAACGGATTGCAGAAATTTCTATAGATGCAGGGTTTCCTGCGCCGTATAACACGTACTTTGTTGAGGTGGCCACATTTATTCGAGATACAATGGTGCTTCTGGAACAGGCAGGACAAGGCTTTTTGGCAAATGCCTCCCTGGAGGAATGCGAGAGTTGCCAGCAACGTTTTTTCGGTAGACTTGAGGAGGAATCATACCGTGAGAGTTTCTTGAATCCCACCTATGCAGTATCCACGTTGGGAGAGGACTTAGGTGGCTTGTTGTCTATGCTTTATGCAGATTTGCTATCCCTGATTGCAGATGCATACGAGCAACGTGTAGATCTGATGTGTATCTGGAGTGAGTTGTTTGTACAGATTTACGGCTGTTTTATGGAGGAGTTGCAGGAGCAGGGCTTTCCGGAAGTGCTTTCACAAGAGTCCTGTAGCTTTGTGGCAGGCAATGTAAAGGATACAATCTACTGGTTTTATCACGATTACTGTGAGGTGTTTACCCCGGAGCCAATCGTAAATATGTTGGATATTTCTTACGATTTTCTATATAACAATATTATGTTTTCCGACTTGTCAGATAATCGTTATCTGTATCAGTTTGGTCTTCCTGTGGGAGAGAATGAGCTGGGGTTGGCTGATTATCTCCGAGAATTGCCGGAGGAACAGATACAGGCCATGGCCCGCACCTATACACAGGGGTATCGCAAAGGATTTGAAATCTGCGGCAAAGACCTATCTAAGAAAAAGACAGTGAAGGTGGAAGCACCACTGGGATTTGAACGTGTCACCAGAGAAGCTATCAAGCAGTTTAAGGAGATGGGACTTCATGCCTCCATTGTTCGTGAGGCAAATCTCTCTCTATATGGAAGAGGTACTTCTAAACGGGGGTATTTTTCCACCTCAGTGAACCGACAATTTGATTACGACCACAAGGATGACAAGGCATATTATTTTGATAAATCATTTGTGGAGCGCAGATTGGAAGTGGTGCGGGACACGTATGAAAAGCACAAGGAATTGGCGGCTGTATTCGGAGGGCCTGCGGTGGTTGAGGTCTTTGGCGAGGAGCCATTTGCTCCGGTAAACAAGCCGGAGAATGCCACTTATACCAAGAAGCAGAACTCGTTAAATGTATATCAGGCATCAGAGGCAGGCAAGATTACCAACACCTATATACCGGGAGAAGCCTATAGTTTCACCATTATTGCCTATCCCCTTCCGGCCATTGGCAAGGATTTTCGGGAGATTTTCGCAAAGACGGTAGAGCTGAATACCCTGGACTACACCTTGTACCAAAGGGTGCAGCAGGCAATCATTGATGTGTTGGATCAGGGAGAGAAGGTGCATATCACAGGCCGTGGAGCTAATCGTACGGATTTGACTGTGGCGCTGCATCCACTGGAACATCCTGACAAGGAGACTATCTTTGAGAATTGTGTGGCGGATGTGAACATTCCGGTGGGAGAAGTTTTCACGTCTCCTGTACTGGAGGGAACCAATGGATTGCTCCATGTCACGCAGGTTTATCTGGGAGAATTTTGCTACAAGGATTTGGAGATGACCTTTGAGGATGGTATGATATCTCAGTACGGCTGTGCTAATTTTGACACTCCGGAGGAGAATGAGAAATACATTCGGGACAATGTACTTCATCATCACGATACCCTTCCCATGGGAGAGTTTGCCATCGGCACCAACACAGTGGCTTATCGGATGGCCAGAGATTACCAGATTGCGGACAAATTGCCTATCCTGATTGCAGAGAAAACGGGCCCCCATTTTGCAGTGGGTGACACCTGTTATTCCCATGCAGAGGATGTACCTATGTACAACGCCAACGGTAAAGAGGTTGTGGCCAGGGATAACAGCATTTCTGTGTTGAGAGATCAAGACCCGGCCAAGGCGTATTTTAATTGCCACACGGATATCACCATTCCTTATGATGAGTTGGGGGATATCACAGTGCTTTGTAAAGATGGACGGGAGTTGCCTGTCATAAAAGAGGGAAGGTTTGTAGTCCCGGGTACAGAAATACTAAATCAAGCGTTAGATAAAGGAGGAAAATAAAATGGCACAAGTAGGTATTGTAATGGGCAGCGATTCAGATATGCCGGTTATGGCGAAGGCTGCAGACATGTTGGAAGAGTTAGGAATCAGTTATGAGATGAATATTATTTCGGCCCACAGAGAACCGGATGAGTTGATTACCTGGGCCAGGGGCGCAGTGGACTCCGGAATGAAAGTTATGATTGCCGGTGCAGGCATGGCAGCTGCACTTCCGGGAATGTGTGCGGCACTTACACCACTTCCGGTAATCGGAGTGCCTCTTGCAGGAAGCAAGTTAGATGGCATGGATGCAGTGTTTTCCATTATGCAGATGCCCCCCGGAGTTCCGGTTGCAACCGTGGCTATCGATGGAGCAAAAAATGCAGCAATTCTTGCGGCAAAGATTCTTGCAACCTCCGACCAGGCGTTGATGGACAAATTAGTGGCGTACACAAAGGAAATGAAAAAACAGGTAGAAGCCAAAGACGCCAAACTCCATGAACTGGGATATAAGGAATACATGAAGCAGAAGTAGGTGTTGAGAAAATATTTTGAATACGCGATATCCGTGTTAGTAACTGTAGGAGACGATTTATTAACGAATACAACCCAGAGATATGGGCGCTTACCAAATATCACGGGACCGTAAAAAAGCGTTGGTACTTAGTGAATGCTGAAAGCATGAACTTAGTATCCGCTACGCTTTTTTCCGAGCGAGAGCGTGTCCTGTGATGTTTGCGTAAGCACCGATATCTCGGAAATTTATATTAGTGTAGTTAATAAGTGTCAGTAGTATTTATTAATAGAGTTTCTAAACGAAAGATTGTATAATGGATGAGATAAAGTACTGTAACAAGGAGGAAAACAATGGCATTGGATTACAAAAAAGCAGGTGTAGACATCGAGGCTGGTTATGAATCAGTAAAGTTGATGAAGAAGTATGTGAAAGAAACCATGCGCCCGGAGGTGTTAGGGGGACTTGGCGGCTTTTCCGGAGCATTTGATTTGAGTTCCATCAAAGGGATGGAGGAACCGGTTCTCTGGTCAGGTACAGACGGCTGCGGAACCAAGGTGAAGTTGGCATTTTTGATGGACAAGCATGATACCATCGGTATTGATGCAGTGGCTATGTGTGTCAATGATGTGGCATGTGCCGGCGGTGAGCCATTGTTTTTCTTGGATTATATTGCCTGCGGCAAGAACTACCCGGAAAAGATTGCAACCATTGTCAGCGGTGTGGCTGAGGGATGCAAGCAGTCCGGTTGTGCCTTGGTGGGAGGAGAGACGGCGGAGCATCCGGGATTGATGCCGGAGGATGAGTATGATTTGGCCGGATTCGCTGTAGGCGTCGTAGACAAGAAGGATATCATTACAGGAGAGGAATTAAAGGACGGAGATGTGTTGATTGGTATGGCATCTTCGGGTGTACACTCCAATGGTTTCTCCCTCGTACGCAAGATTTTTGAGATGACAAAGGAATCTTTGGATACCTATTATGATGAGTTGGGTATGACCTTGGGGGAGGCATTGATTGCCCCAACCAGAATTTATGTAAAGGCATTGAAGGCTGTGAAGGATGCAGGAGTTCGCGTGAAGGCATGTAGCCACATCACAGGTGGTGGTTTCTACGAGAATATTCCACGTATGCTTCCGGAAGGTAAGCGTGCCATCGTGGAGAAGAATTCCTATGAGGTGCCGGCAATTTTCAAGCTTATGGCAGAGAAGGGCAATGTGTCTGAGCAGATGATGTATAATACATACAATATGGGACTTGGAATGATTGTGGCAGTGGATCCGGCTGATGTGGATAAGGCGATGGAGGCTATGAAGTCTGCAGGCGATGTGCCATATGTGGTAGGAAAGATTGTAGACGGCGACAAGGGTGTTGACTTAGTGTAAAAGAGTACGAGGTATAGACATGTTAAAGATAGCGGTATTGGTATCCGGGGGTGGCACTAATTTACAGGCCATTATGGACGCCATAGATGCAGGCAAAATACATAACACAGAGATTTCTGTGGTAATCAGCAACAATCCGGGGGCATATGCTCTGGAACGCGCCAGAAATAAGGGCATTGAGGCAGTTTGCATATCTCCTAAGGATTATGCTTCCAGAGAGGAGTTTAATCAGGATTTTCTGGCAAAGCTTGATTCCTATCAGGTGGATTTGGTGGTGCTGGCAGGCTTTTTGGTGGTGATTCCACCGGCTATGATCGCCGCATACCGCAATCGTATGATTAACATTCATCCATCCCTCATTCCATCCTTTTGTGGCACAGGATATTATGGCCTCAAGGTTCACGAAGGAGTGTTGGAGCGTGGGGTAAAGGTGACAGGAGCCACCGTGCATTTTGTGGACGAGGGCACAGACACGGGCCCGATTATTCTGCAAAAGGCAGTGGAAGTTCATCAAGGTGACACCCCAAAGGAATTGCAGCAACGAGTGATGGAACAGGCTGAATGGCAGATATTACCCCGGGCAATCGATTTGATTGCGGAGGGCAAGGTCTCTGTGGTAGATGGCAGGGCAGTGATTGCAGATTAGGAGGAACAGCATGAAAGTATTAGTTGTAGGTAGCGGCGGACGTGAGCATGCCATTTGTATGAGCGTTGCCAAAAGTCCCAGAGTAGACAAGATATATTGTGCACCGGGAAATGCGGGAATCGGACAGATTGCAGAATGTGTTTCCATCGGAGCTATGGAGTTTGACAAGCTGGTGGCATTTGCCAAAGAAAAGGACATTGATTTTACCATTATTGGTATCGATGACCCGTTGGTGGGAGGCGTGGTTGACGCTTTTGAGGCAGAAGGATTGAAGGTGTTTGGCCCCAGAAAAAATGCAGCAATCCTGGAGGGAAGCAAAGCCTTCTCTAAGGATTTGATGAAGAAATACAATATTCCTACAGCAGGGTATGAGAATTTTGACGACCCTCAGAAGGCACTGGAATACATAGAGACTGCCAAGATGCCTATCGTATTAAAAGCAGACGGTTTGGCTCTGGGCAAGGGTGTTCTGATTTGCAACACCAAGGAAGAGGCTATCCGCGGCGTAGCCACCATTATGCAGGATAAAAAATTTGGTGATGCCGGCAACACTATGGTTATCGAGGAGTTTATGACAGGCCGAGAGGTATCAGTGCTCTCTTTTGTAGACGGCAAGACCATTCAGATTATGAGCAGTGCCCAGGACCACAAGAGGGCAGGCGATGGAGATACGGGACTCAACACCGGGGGTATGGGTACCTTCTCTCCAAGTCCGTTCTACACCGAGGAAGTGGACCAGTTCTGTAAAAAATACATCTATCAGGCAACGGTGGATGCTATGGCGGCAGAGGGAAGAGAATTCAAGGGTGTTATTTTCTTCGGACTGATGCTTACAGAGGATGGGCCGAAAGTGTTGGAATACAATGCAAGATTTGGTGATCCGGAGGCACAGGTGGTTCTCCCAAGAATGAAGAATGACATTATTGATGTGATGGAAGCCTGCGTGGACGGCACTCTTGATGAAATTACCCTGGAGTTTGAGGACAATGC
This sequence comes from Lachnospiraceae bacterium, assembly GCA_029008035.1. Lineage (GTDB taxonomy): Bacteria > Bacillota > Clostridia > Lachnospirales > Lachnospiraceae > Pararoseburia. The sequence goes on along the minus strand of JAQXIY010000090.1, from coordinate 20,881 downwards.
GGCTGTTTGTGTGGTACTGGCCTCTGATGGATATCCGGTTTCTTATGACAAGGGATTTGAGATTACAGGTTTTGATAAGTTTGATAATGAGAATTACTTCTGTTTCCATGCAGGAACCGCATTAAATGAAGGCGGAAATATTGTGACCAACGGCGGACGTGTATTGGGAATCACCGCTAAGGGAACAGACCTGAAGGATGCCAGAGCAAAAGCATATAAAGCAACAGATTGGATAGATTTTGAGAACAAATATATGCGACATGACATCGGAAAGGCCATTGACGAGGCATAGATAAAGGAGGAGACGTGGGATGAGAATTTTAATTGTGGATGATGCATCTTTCGTGCGTATGGCTCTGGGTCAGATTCTACAGGAAGATGGCCATGAGATTGTTGGTGAGGCCGCAGACGGCGTGGAGGCTATTGAAAAATACAAAATGCTGAAGCCGGATGTGGTTACCATGGATATTACGATGCCGGTGATGGGAGGGATTGACTCACTTAAGAAAATTATTGAGTATGATCCCAATGCTAAGGTGATTATGTGTTCTGCCATGGGACAGCAGGAATTTGTGTTCCAGGCTATTGAGGCAGGTGCTCTTGATTTTATCGTGAAGCCTTTTGACAAAGAACGCATCAAGGAAGCCATCCGCAAGTACAGATAGATAGTTGGGGAAATCATATGAACGTTTTGGAGAGGAAAGTAGCCACCCCGGAAGAGGAGGGGGTTACCCTGTCGTATGTGAATTGGACAAAGGAATTTCGTGAGATTCGAGATTTTTGTGAGAACATTGGTCGAACCCTTACGGTATACACTTCAGATAAAGAGATGGTGCAGACTCCTATCAGAGATATCCTGTATTTTGAGGCAGTGGGAGATTTGGTGTTTTGCTACACGGCAGACGATGTATACGAGGTGAAGTCCAGATTATATCAGTTGGAGGAGCAATTGGACACTTTTCGCATTCTGCGAGGTTCAAAATCCGTTCTGGTGAACATCTATCACATTGCATCGGTGCGCCCGGCTTTAAATGGCAGATTGTATGCCAAAATGGAAAATGGAGAAGAAATTTTGATTACAAGAAGCTATGCAAAGAGGATGATGGAGGAAATCAATGAAGGAATTTGATCCGTTACGAGAGTTTATCTTTGACTACATTACGGTGGTGGCTGAAAATACGTTGTCTATTGCGGTGGTGGGGAGTTTGTTTGCCAGAGATGTCCAGATCACATTTTTGTACTTTTTCTTACCCTTTGGATTGGCACTTGTGTGTATGTTGCCTTGCATTCCCACATATCTCATAGAAGATTTGTCCATAAAACAGATTATGATTCAGAGATTTGCTGAGTGGATTGTGCTTGAGGTGGCAATCATTTGGCTGGTACATTTTTTGTTTGGGGATGTGGTAGGAGAAGTGGTTTACATCGTAGTGTTCTTCTCGGTGGCATTCTTTGAAGTTTTGTCCTACGTGATTAAAGGCTACTTGGAGAAAAGTGAGGCTGACAGAGTGAATGAAGCCCTGAAAAAGCTTCACGATAAAAGAAAATAAAAGAATAAATAACGCTGCAGAAACATATTCGTTCTGCAGCGTTTTGTTTTATTTAAATTGATTTTTTACCGGATCATAGATGTAGTCAATCACGGCCAGCCGGGCAATCAAATCTTCTTTGTTCACGTCCTCTGCCTCACAAAAGGCATCCAAACTGGGATAGCGGTCTCGAAGATTGGTGTTGACCACACTCAAAAGCATGACGGAATCTAAAGGCAAATTCATTTTATTTTTCCTCCATAGATTTAAAGATTCTCTCCAATATAGGATATAGAATTGTGGCGATAATGACACCAAAAATCCCCTGCACAATGTTGAACGGAATACCGCTTGCTGAGGAAGTGATACCTGCTGTCAGGCTGGAAGCACTAAATCCTGCACCGGTGGCAAAGGCCAGTAAAAAGATTTCAAAAAGGAAATAGCCAATGACCATAAAGGCCTCACCTGCTGTCCCTGCGATAATTACAGAGGGAACTTTGCCAAGAACCTTTCTCAGAGGCTTCGCAAGGGCCCAGGCAATCACTGCTGTCAAGAACTTGATGATAAATGTGGCCGGTGCGTAGCTGAGATATCCACTAAACAGGTCTGCAAACATAGAACCAAGGCCGGCTGCAAATCCTCCGTACCAAGGCCCTAACAGCAATCCGGATAAGAGTACGATGGCGTCTCCTGGATGAATGTATCCCATAGTAGGGGTAGGTAATTTGATAATCATAGTAGCTACACAAGTCAATGCGGCAAACAGTGCCGTAAAAATAATCTTTTTTGTTTTCATTTGTATTCTCCTTATTAATTTGACTCTTAACAGGCAATATTATACATTTTTCCAGGGAAGATGAAAAGTTGTATTTTAGAAAAAACACAAATTCTGTCGTTTCTGTGTTTTCAAATGAGATTTGGAATGATAGAATATTTGTTGAAAATAAGAAAATCAAGAAAGGGAAAAAAGATGTTTGGTTTTGGACAATTAATTGACATTCTTAAGAAAAATCCGAAGAAGATCGTATTTACAGAGGGAACAGACCCCCGCATCTTAGAGGCGTCTTCCCGCTTGCTGGCAAGCAATTTCCTTCACCCGATTCTGGTGGGAGACCCGGCAGAAATTGAGGCGGAAGCAGAGAGAAGCGGTTTTAACATTCGCGGCGCAGAGATTATCAATCCATTGGAATATGACAGAATGGATGAGATGGTGGAGATGTTCTGCGAATTGAGAAAGAGCAAGGGGGTGACTCCGGAGCAGGCAAGAGAGACCTTATCTCAGGCCAACTATTTTGGAACGATGTTGGTGAAGATGGGTGTAGCAGATTCTCTTCTTGGAGGGGCTACATACTCTACAGCGGATACCGTGCGTCCTGCATTACAGTTGATTAAGACGAAGCCCGGTAACAGCATTGTTTCTTCATGCTTTATCTTGGTTCGTCCTTCTGCAACCGGCGAAAACGAAGTGCTTGCTATGGCAGACTGCGCTATCAATATCAAGCCTACGGAGGATGAATTGGTGGAGATTGCAGGAGAGACAGCAGAGTGTGCTCGTATCTTCGGTATTGATCCACAGGTGGCATTTTTGAGTTATTCTACTCTTGGCTCAGGAAAGGGCGAAGATGTGGATAAGATGCGCAATGCAGCGGCTAAGGCAAAGGAGAAGTATCCATCTCTTCCAATCGAGGGCGAGATTCAGTTTGATGCAGCAGTATCTCCCAGAGTTGCCCGCACTAAGTGCATGAACTCTGAGGTGGCAGGACATGCCAATACCTTTATTTTCCCGGATATTAACGCGGGTAATATCGGCTATAAGATTGCTCAGAGACTTGGTAATTTCGAGGCATATGGTCCTATTCTTTTAGGTCTGAATGCACCGGTCAACGATTTGTCGAGAGGATGTAACGCCGCAGAGGTATACTCTATGGCAATCATCACAGCTGCTTTGGCATAGAATATATTTATATTTTTACGAAAGAAGACCAGACAAGAAGGATGGCAGAGGATACTGTTGCGTCTTGTCTGGCTTTTTGTTTTTGGAAGGAGAATTTTTATGGAAGCAACAAGGAAAAAGTATTTGGAAGATTTGGGGGTGGATTTTGCCATTACCATCCCAAGATTTTTGGACAGAGAAGATTTTTATCTTCGCATGTTAGGCAAATTTATGGAAGAACCATATATTGAGGATATTGAAAAGGGATTGGAGAGTGAAGATTATGAGGCGGCATTTCGCGCCTGTCATTCTCTCAAGGGAGTCAGCGTTAATCTGGGCTTGGACCGTTTATATGAAAAGACTCTTCCTCTTACCGAGGCTTTGCGTCAGGCACCCTATAATCGGGAACGGATTCTGGCTCACTTCGCCCAGGTAAAACAATCCTTTGACATTAATATCGAGGGAATCAAAAAGGCTCTGGCCTAAAGGAACCCCCGGGGATTTGTGGCATATAGTAAGGAAGAAAAGCCTTTGAGGGTTAGCTATGGAAGTAGACTTGACATCAGGCGAAAACATTGGTTCCTCCGGAGAACTCTCTGTAGAAATTTATGGAAGAGATACCGGGAGACCTTTGCCGGGAGCTACGGTTTCCATTTATAATACCACCGATGGAACCTTGATTCGCACCTTTACCGCAGATGAAGCAGGGCAGATTCCTTTGCTGCGTTTACAATCCCCTCCCATAGAGTACAGTTTGGAACCGGGGGCGGCACAACCCTACAGCCAATACAACATTACGGTGCAGGCCGCAGGGTATGAGCCTCTGGAAATTATAGACGCTGAAGTGTTCCCGGATCAGTTGGCACTTCAGCCAATTCTTTTAAATCCTCTGGCAGGAAAGGTGCCGGTGGAGGAGGAGATTATAGTTCCGGGAAACACTTTGTTTGTCCCATCCACACCAAAGATTCCGGAGGCGGAAATCAAGCCGGTGACAGAGACGGGAGAAATTGTTCTCAGTCGCGTGGTGATACCGGAGTATGTTGTGGTACATGATGGTGTCCCCTCCGACAGAAATGCAAGGGATTACTACGTGACTTATCGGGACTATGTGAAAAATGTGGCGTCCAGTGAGGTTTATGCCACTTGGCCGGAGGCAGCCATTCGAGCAAATGTGTTGGCAATCATGTCCTTTACCTTAAATAGAGTGTACACGGAATGGTACAGGGGGAAGGGGTATGATTTTACCATAACTTCCTCCACTGCCTACGATCAGAAATGGTCTTACGGGCGCACGGTTTTTGAGTCCATTTCCCAGATTGTGGATGAGATGTACAACAATTATCTCTCCAGGCCCAATGTGCGACAGCCTATTCTCACCCAGTACTGTGATGGGAAAAATGTCACCTGTCCCAACTGGATGAGCCAATGGGGGTCTAAATCTTTGGCAGATCAAGGGCTTCGCACCATCGAGATTTTGCGGTATTATTATGGTAATGATATGTTCATCAACACGGCGGAGGAGATTAGCGGAATCCCCAGCTCTTGGCCGGGAGAACTTAGTATCGGCTCCTCCGGGAGCAAGGTACGTCAGTTGCAGGAGCAATTAAACGCGATTTCAAACAACTATCCTGCTATACCCAAGGTGAATGAAGATGGAGTGTATGGCCCTCTTACCGCAGAGTCTGTGGAGGAGTTTCAATCCATTTTCGGTTTGCCGGTGACCGGAGTGGTGGATTATCGTACATGGTATAAAATTTCACAGATTTATGTGGGAGTTACAGGCATTGCAGAACTATAGAAAAGAGGAAGAACCATGGCAAAATGGTTAGAGTACCAAAAGAAAGCAGATTTTAAAGAGATGGGAGAACGACTGGGAGTAGACCAGGTGGTGACTCGCATTCTTGTGAATAGAGGGCTGCAAAGTGTAGAGGAAATGCAACGCTTTTTACACCCCTCTCCGGAGCAATTAGAGGATGGAAGCAAAATGAAGGACATGGCGAAAGCTGTGTCCTTATTAAAGGAAGCCATTTATGGGGGAAAGTGTATTCGCATCATCGGAGATTATGACATCGATGGCGTACAAGCTACTTACATTTTGCATCAGGGACTTTTGCATTGCGGAGCAAAGGCAAGCTATGGAATACCCCATCGCATCACGGAGGGGTATGGTGTGAATATGTCTATGATAGAGGACTGCATTGCAGATGGAGTGGAGGTGGTGATTACCTGTGATAATGGTATTGCCGCCAGAGAAGCCGTTGCCTTGGCAAAAGAGGCGGGGCTTACAGTGATTATCACAGATCATCACGAGATTCCCTTTGAGATGGAGGGAGAGGAACGCAGATATTTGCTCCCTGCGGCAGATGCTATCGTCAATCCCAAGCAGGTGAATTGTGCCTACCCATTTAAGGGTTTGTGCGGTGCTGCGGTGGCCTGGAAGGTAATACAACAACTCTATGCAGCCATGGATATTCCAAGGCGGGATGGAGATGTTTTTTTGGAGAATGCTGCCTTTGCCACAGTGGGGGATGTGATGGAGTTGCAGGGGGAGAACCGTGCCATCGTCTCTTTGGGACTGAAACAATTGCAACATACACGCAATCTGGGGATGCAAACCCTCATCAAACGATGTGGCTTGGAGGGAAAGATGCTGGGAGCTTATCACATCGGCTTTGTTTTGGGGCCTTGCATCAATGCCAGTGGTCGATTGGACTCTGCCACCAAATCACTGGAATTGTTGGAGGAACAAAATCCCTTAAGAGCAGCAGCCTTGGCAGAACAGTTGGTGTCTCTCAATGAAGAGCGAAAAGTCATGACAGAACAAGGGGTACAGGCGGCGATTAGCATTGTTGAAGATAACCTCAACAATGACAAGGTGTTGGTGATTTACCTGCCAAACGTGCATGAAAGCATTGCGGGAATCGTTGCGGGACGGATTCGTGAGAGATATGAAAAGCCCACCTTTGTTCTGGTGGACAGTGCCCAAGAGGAGGGACTGAAGGGCTCCGGCCGCTCTGTGGAAGCCTTTTCCATGTACGAGGAAATGTGCAAGTGTGGGGAGTTGTTTACAAAATTTGGTGGGCACCCTATGGCGGCGGGATTGTCAATGACAAAGGATAACCTGGAGAGATTTCGACGAAGTATAAATGATAATGTCAAACTTGAGGAAGAGGACTTACAGCGAGTGGTCCACATTGATGCGGCCATGCCGTTTTCCTATCTCACGGTTGAGAGAATTCGTCAATTGGATTTGCTGGAACCCTTTGGCAATGGAAACAGTAAGCCGGTGTTTGCGCAGAAGAATGTGGAGTTGCTGGAAATGAAGCCCATAGGCAAACAGGGGCAGTTTTATAAGGGGACAGCAAGAGGAGAGGATGGCTATCCGGTGGAGGCGCTGTATTTTGGAACACCGGAACTGCTACAGGAGTGTTTGGAGAAGTCCCACCTGCTTACCATTACATACTATCCCCAGGTGAACACCTTCCGAGGCAGAGATAAGATACAGATTGTCGTCACTGATATTTGTGTGTGAGACATTTCTCTTAAATTTTACATCAATGATTGCATAATATTACAAAAAAATGTAAAATAATTGGTGTACACTTGCCGAGACGAGAGGGGGATAGATGCTCTTTTGTCAGAATGTGTAAGTGTAGAATGGAGGGATGTGCTGACATGTTTCATAGCAAAGAAGTGAAGCAGCAGCTTGAACAAGCCAGTCAGATAAAAGCTCAGTCACAGGAGTATGTGCGAGTTTTAGGTACAACCCGGGAGAAAGTGGCGGAAGCTCAGGTGGAGATTGACCAGTTGGGGATGAGTGCCACGAAGATGGACCGAAGTCTCACCAAGGTGGTGGATTTTGCCAGAGACACCAAGGAGACTGCTGACAAGGCTCAGGAGACCCTGGAAGAAGTGAAGCAGCAGATGTCAACTGCCCGGGAACAGTTGGACGTCATATGTGGTGCATATGCAGGGGGGATTGACTTCGCTCAGCGACAGCAGGAAGCTTTGCATCAACTGCAGGAACAGAGTAAGCGCTACACGGGCTTATCCAAGACGTTGGCGGAGATTTCCGGCAGAGAACACACCGGGGTAGAGAGCCTTATAGAGGATATGAAGCAACTGCATTCCTTTGAGGGAACCATCAGCACCTTGGCGCTACAGGCGGCCATTGATGCGGGCAGGATGGGAGAAGAGGGCACTCCTTTCATACATACGGCAGAGGAGATTCGCTCCCTTGCCAGCGATTTTGCCGGTCGTACGGAAGAGATGACGGGCAAGGCGCAGCAGTTGCTGGAAGAATATCGGGAGATGGACAAGCGGATTCGTGAGTTTATTGCGCTCTTGAAAGAGAACAATATTTCTCTGGGCAAGTTGGCGGCAGAGGCAGTCAGGGAGAGTGAGAAGGAGACGGCGGATGTGCAGGCACTCAAGAGTCTGTGGACGGAGTTGACAGACAGACATGAGAAATTGTCCGAGACAGTCTCTTGTGGGAGACAACACCAAGAGCAGATTATGCAGGAAATGGAGAGTATCGGTTCTTGTTATATGGAACAACAAGACAGTACAGGACATATGGAAGAGATCATCGGCGATATGAAGCAGATGTTTTCACAAATAGATTTTCACAATGACTTATCATAATAGGGGGAAGAGAACTATGGCAACAAAGCAGGAGTATCAATTCAAATCAGCAGATCAGGTATCGAATATCCACTGTGTGAAGTGGATGCCGGAAGGACAGCCGGTAGGTGTTCTACAGTTGGTTCACGGCATGGTGGAGTATATCGAGAGATACACAGATTTTGCAGAGTTTATGTGTTCGAAAGGATTTATTGTAGTGGGACACGACCACATTGCCCACGGAGATTCCGTGGCCGGTGAGGAAGAGTGGGGGATTGTTCATGTGAAGCATCCTTCCGATGTAATGGCAGAGGACATCTATACTCACTATAAGAAGACAAAGGAAGAGTATCCGGAGTTGCCATATTTTATTTTGGGACACAGCATGGGCTCTTATATGACACGTAAGTGCCTTTGCATGAAGGCCAAGGAGATGGAGGATTTGGACGGAGCCATTATCATGGGTACCGGTACAGAAGCTTCCCTCACCATCAATATGGGCTTGGCAGTGATTAACACGTTGGCATTTTTCCGTTCCGACAAGCATCGAAGCACCCTTGTGAGAGACATGACATACGGTGCCCCATACAAGCGCTATGATTGTACCGGCGCTACACCGGACAACAGTTGGCTGACCAAGGATGTGGAGATTGTTAAGAAGTATTACAGCGATCCTAAGTGTACCTTCGTATTCTCTTTGGGAGCATATCGCGGATTGGTAGAATCTACCAAATACGACAACAATATGGATAACATCGCTAAGATGAAGAAGGACTTGCCGGTGCTGTTTGTATCCGGTGCGGACGATCCGGTTGGTAACTGTGGAAAGGGCGTGCAGCAGGCTTATGACAAGTTTGAGGCTGCCGGTATGCAGGATTTGTCTATTAAGTTGTATGAGGGAGATCGTCACGAGATTCTAAACGAGCTTGACAGAGAGACGGTATATCAGGATATCTACAACTGGATTGCATCTAAGATGTAACGAAGATTACATAACAAAACAAAACTCTGAAAGGATGACATCATCTTTTCAGAGTTTTTCTTTACACTTTTTTACTTAAGAAGGCCCAGAACTTTTTCAGGGGCTTGAGGTCGCCTTGTATCTCCTCTACCTTTAGGCGATTTTCCTCAGAAAATCCAACCAGAATATTATGGTTTGCCTCTGACAGGTAGTCCATGATTCCGTCAATGTCAGATTTGATATTCTTGGGACAGTGGATATACTGTCGCTTGTTGGCGGTAATGTGTAAGGTGTAGGAAATACTAAAATGGTGCCATAAGAATTTGTGGAGGGTGGAATATTTGTATATCCATATCATCTCATTGATAGGCACAATGGCTACACCATATTTGGAGGTCTCGATGAAGTAGTGCTCCGTGATGAACATATCTTCTGTTGCAAGCTGAGGCAGAGTGGCCAGCTCCTCCTCTGCTTGAGCCAGAATCTCGCTTGGCTTACCGTAGTGACGCAGACGCTGACAGGGAACGGAAATTTGAGGCCATATGGTATATAGCAGATAAATCACAGCGGAACACAGTGCAAAAAACCCTGTGGCAAAGTAGACCACAAGAAAGAGTATTGTGCGATAATCCACCGCATCCGGCTCGGAGAGCATATAAGGTGAAATGGTGGATGAGATACCTGTGGCAGACCAGGATAAATCCTTGGCTAAATTGTCATAGAGTTTGTTTACGGCGTTGGAGTGGTAGAGGATTTTGGCACGAATGGAAATATTCTCAATCTCCGGCAGTCCCTGTTGACAGGATTCCGGTGAGAGTAAAACCACAACGCAATCATCTCCTACCGAGGTGTAATAGTAGTATCCCATGGTGGTGTCCAACCACCGCTTGGTATACCCGGTGAAATACAGATGATCCAAATCCATATAGATATAACGTTGATTGTCTGCATACTGCTTGGGAAGACTGCAATCCTTTTCCATCTGAGGTGGCAGAACCATATCCCAAACCGGGTAGAAAACTGCTATGATAAGAAGCAGTGCCAGGTAAATCAAGGGAGCTATTAATTTATGTTGGTAGTAGGCACGTATGTGCCGGCTAATATAGTGGTCAAAATTCTGCGTCATAACGTCTCCTGAGTCTGGTGAAATGCACCTTTGAACTTTCTTTCAGTATAAGTGTTGGGGAGGAAATAATCAAGTTTGCATTTGACAGTAAATGTGGTAGTATATCATAAGGAAAAACTTGGTTTTAAGGGGGAAATATGGCATCTTACGAGAGTTTTGCCCAGGTGTATGATCTTTTTATGGATAATGTTCCTTATGATACGTGGTGCCGGAATTTGTTGGATTTGATGGAACGGCATCAGATTCCCAAAGGATTGCTGGCAGAGTTGGGATGTGGTACAGGCAAGATGACCCGTCTGTTGCAGCGTGAGGGATTTGATATGATTGGCATCGATAATTCCTATGATATGCTGGGGATTGCCATGGAACAGGGGCCGGCTGATATCCTCTATCTCTGTCAGGATATGCGGGAGTTTGAACTGTACGGAACCGTGGGAGCCATGGTGAGTGTCTGCGATTCCATGAATTATCTGCCAACGACGGAGGATTTGACCCAGGTGCTGCGATTGGTCAATAATTATCTGGACCCGGGAGGAATCTTTATCTTTGATGTGAACACAGAGTATAAGTATTCCCGGATTTTGGGAGACAATGTATTTGCTGAGAATCGGGAGCAGGGCAGTTTTATCTGGGAAAATGAATATGACGAAGAGAGTCACATAAATGCGTATGAATTGACCCTTTATATTGCAGATGAAGACGGTGAGACTTACTCTCGCTACGCAGAAGAACATTTTCAGAGAGCATTTTCATTGGATGAAATCTTAAAAGCAGTCAGCGAAAGTGGTATGACCTTTGTGGAGGCTTTGGATGTAGATACCATGGGGCCAACATGTGATACCACGGAGCGCATGTATATCATATGTAAAGAACAAGGGAAGGAAGCGTTATAAATGTCAGATTATATTGTGAGAGCTACAGCGGCAGAGGATGCCATTCGAGCCTTTGCCATCACTTCAAAGGATATGGTGGAGCAGGCCAAGAACAATCACAACACCAGTCCGGTGGTGACAGCAGCGTTGGGAAGAATGTTGTCAGCGGCGGCCATGATGGGTGTTATGATGAAGGGGGAGGATGATATGCTCACCCTCCAGATTCAGGGAAGCGGCCCTATGAAGGGGATTACCGTCACTGCGGATTCCAAGGGCAATGTAAAGGGATTTCCCAATGTGGCAGATGTGATGTTGCCACCAAACAAAGAGGGAAAACTGGATGTTGGTGGAGCTATAGATTTGGGGATTCTTCGTGTGATTAAAGATATGGGGCTGAAGGAACCATACGTGGGTACCGTACCCTTACAGACAGGAGAAATTGCAGAAGATTTGACATATTACTTCGCCACCAGTGAGCAGGTGCCTTCTTCTGTGGGATTGGGCGTGCTGATGAACAAGGATAATACCGTGGCGCAGGCTGGTGGGTTTATCATTCAACTAATGCCTTTTACCCCGGATGAGGTAATTGATCAGCTGGAGAATAACATTAAGGATTTACCGTCTGTAACCACCATGCTGTCTGAGGGCATGACACCGGAGGAGATTTTGCAGAGGGTATTGCAGGGATTTGAAGTGACCATTCACGAGACAACAGAGACAGGATTTCATTGTGACTGTTCTGCAGAACGGGTAGAGAGAAGTCTTCGCAGTCTTGGAGAAGAAGATATGAAGGATATCATTGCAGAGGGTAAGCCGGTTGAGGTGAAATGCCAGTTCTGTAATAAGGCATACAACTATACAGTAGAAGAATTAGTGGAACTTCGCAAACAGAAATAAGGAGAGTAGGATGAAGGACGGATTCATTAAGGTGGCGTCTGTGACACCTCAGGTGAGAGTGGCAGATGTGACATACAATGTCAATCAAATAGCAATGCATATGACAGAGGCGACAGAACATGGCGCAAAGGTTGTGGTGTTTCCCGAATTGGCAGTCACCGGCTATACCTGTGGTGATCTGTTCTATCAGGATACGTTGCTTAGAAGAGCCAAAGATGGATTGCTGACTTTGGCAGAGGTTTCTGCGAAGTTAGATGCTATCTTTTTCGTGGGACTCCCACTGGTTTTAGATGGCAAGTTATATAATGTGGCAGCGGTGCTTCATAGAGGAGAAGTGCTCGGTTTGATTCCGAAGATGCATCTTCCTGTGTATGCCGAGTTTTATGAGGCGAGACAGTTTACCCCGGGAATGGAAGAACCGGTAGAGGTAATGCTGGGGCAGGATTATTTTGTGCCAATGGGAACCAGACAGATGTTTCGGTGCCAGGATATGCCGGAACTTGTGATTGCTGCAGAGATATGCGAGGATTTATGGTCCCCTTGCCCACCCAGTACCGGTCACTGTATGCATGGCGCAACCGTGATGGTGAATCTTTCTGCCAGCGATGAAGTGACAGGCAAGAGTTCTTACCGCAGAGATTTGGTGGTGGGGCAGTCAGCCAGACTCTATTGTGGATATCTTTATACCAGTGCCGGAGAAGGGGAATCTACCCAGGACGTGGTGTACTCCGGACATAATATCATTGCAGAGGCAGGAAGTCTTTTGGAGGAGAGTGTACTCTTTTCCACCGGTTGCATCATGACAGAAATTGATGTGAAGAAGCTTACTGCCAGACGTAAGACCATGTCCACATTTTCTGTTATACAGGATGATAGCTATCTTGTTACCGATTTTTCTCTTCAAATGACAGAGACAAACATTACCAGATTTGTGGATAAGGCACCATTTGTGCCATCCAATGCAGCAACACTTGAGAAGCGTTGTGAAGAGATTTTAGATATTCAGTCTATGGGATTAAAGAAGCGTCTGGCACATACACATTGTGGTAAGGCTGTGGTGGGAATATCCGGTGGACTTGATTCCACACTTGCACTTCTGGTAACAGTGAGAGCTTTTGATATGTTGGATTTGGACCGAAAGGGTATTATCGCTGTAACTATGCCGGGGTTTGGGACCACGGATCGCACCTATAACAATGCGGTGTCTATGATTAAGGAGTTGGGGGTGACTTTTCGGGAGATTTCCATCAAGAAAGCGGTGGAAGTGCACTTTGAAGACATCGGCCAACCGTCGGGGGTTCACGACGTAACCTATGAAAACTCTCAGGCAAGGGAGCGCACCCAGATTCTTATGGACATTGCCAATATGGAAAATGGTCTTGTCATCGGTACCGGGGACATGTCAGAATTGGCTCTGGGATGGGCTACCTACAATGGTGACCATATGTCAATGTACGGAGTAAATGTCTCAGTTCCAAAGACTCTGGTTCGCCATCTGGTTCAATACTACGCCAGCCATTGTTGTGATGGGACGCTCTCAGAGGTTCTTTATGATGTTTTGGATACACCGGTATCTCCGGAATTACTTCCTCCGGAGGATGGCAAGATTTCCCAGAAAACAGAGGAGTTGGTGGGACCATATGAACTTCATGATTTCTTCTTATATTATTTGATGCGTTATGGCTGTGAGCCTACCAAGATATATCGACTGGCAAAGATTGCATTTGCGGGGGAATATGATGATACAACCATTTTAAAATGGCTTAAGACATTTTATCGTCGTTTCTTTTCTCAGCAGTTCAAACGTTCTTGCCTGCCGGATGGGCCGAAGGTTGGAACGGTAAGCCTTTCCCCGAGAGGAGATTTGCGTATGCCATCGGACGCTTCCGTAAGTATCTGGATGGAGAAGATAGAAGGATTAGAGGAGAGTTGCAATGAAAAAACCAAGTAAGAAGTTTTGGATTATTTTAGGTAGCATTCTTGGTGTGTTGGTGGTGGCCTTTGTGGGAATGGGATTTTTCTTTGAGAGTCACTTTTTCCTGAGAAGCACTGTCAATGGTGTAAATAGTTCCGGAGCTACGGCGGCGGCTATGGAGACCCGATTGACAGAGGCAACCCAAGGATATCAGCTGACACTGGTGGAGGCTGATGGAAAGACAGAGGTGCTGAGTACCCAAGATTTGGGCATGGAGACCAATATTGAACAGGAACGATTACAGGAACTGATCAATGACCAGAATGGTTTTCTGTGGGTATATTATCTGATTGCCGGGAAAGAATATCAGGATGAGACTTTGGTGAGCTGTGATAGGAGCACCATTGCGAAAAGCGTCAGCAAATTGTCCTGCGTCACCAACAAACATCCCATTGAAACGAAAAATGCCAATGTGAGCTATCGCTCAGGGGAATTTGTGATTGTGGATGAGGTGTATGGCACGGAACTTGACCAGACCGATTTGGCGAGAAAGATTCAGCGTGCGGTCCTTTCTCTCAAAAAAGAATTGGATTTAAAAGAGGATGCCTGCTATAAGCAGCCGAAATACACAGCAGACAGCAAAGAGGTCAAGGAACTGAAAAAGACCTTGAACAAGTACCTGTCAACGGAAATCGTCTATCAGGTGGGAAGTTCCACAGAAAAGATACCGAAGGAAACCATGGGGGCGTGGCTGTCGGGAAATGATAAGTTGGAACCTGTGTTTGACCGGGAGGCTATGGCAGATTTTGTTGCCCAAATGAGCAGGAAATATGACACGTACGGTCAGGCGAAACAACTGGCTACACAATATGGCGTTACCGTTACGGTGCCCGGAGGTAATTACGGATGGCGCATCGATAGGGAAAAGGAAGTGGAACAGTTAATAGAGGACATTTCCACAGGCAAAAAGGTGCAGCGAGATTTTACATACCAGTATAAGGCGGCCAGTCGAGAGGACAATGACTACGGCAACAGCTATGTGGAAATTAATAAAACGGCGCAGCATTTGTATCTGGTCATCAATGGTGCTGTTGTGTTGGAGACTCCTATGGTCTCCGGCAAGAATGTTCCGGAACATGACACACCGGTAGGGGCATATCGAATTACCTATTGCGAGAAAAATGCCACCCTGCGTGGCCCGGGATACTGTACCAAGGTGGCTTATTGGATGCCGTTTAATGGAGATATCGGGCTCCATGACGCCACATGGCAGAGTTCTTTTGGCGGTGCCAGATATAAGGAGGGGTACGGCTCCCATGGATGTGTCAACCTTCCGTTATCAGCAGCAGGAACAATTTTCAGCTATGTGTCTGCCGGCTTTCCGGTGTTGATGTATGACTTGCCGGGAACGGAGACTGTGGACACATTGGCTATACAGGCGGCGGAAAATTGCAAAAATGCTATCAATGCCATCGGTGCTGTGGACGGCAACAGTGGGCCGGTGATTGGGGCGGCAAGAGGTGCATATGATGCCCTGACAGATTCCGCAAAGAGCTGTGTGGATAATTATCAGGTACTGTTAGATGCAGAGGCGGCATACGCTGGTATTAGGGCTGCGGAGGATGCGCAGGCTATGGCGCAAGCGGAGGCCCAGGCGAAGGCACAAGCGGTGGTGGATATGATCAATGCCATCGGCACGGTGACAGCGGATAGCGTAGATAACATTGTGGCAGCGGAGAAAGCATATAATGCCTTGTCAGATTTGGCAAAAAGTTATGTGACAAACTATGACCTGCTGGTACAGGCAAGAAAAGAGTTGGATTCACTGAACTAGAATTGGTTATGATAGCAGTGATAAGAGAGTAGAGAGGAATGCCATGAGTTTATGGGAGAAAAATGTGCGTAAGGTCATCCCTTACGTGCCGGGAGAACAGCCGAAACAGGCAAACATCATCAAGTTAAATACCAACGAGAATCCGTATCCGCCGGCACCGGGAGTGCAGCAAGTGTTGGCAGACTTTTCGGCGGAGGAACTTCGCCTATATCCGGATCCGGAAATTCGTGACCTGGTGGATGCCATTGCAGCGGATAAGGGACTTGACAGCAATCAAGTCTTTGTAGGAGTGGGCTCGGATGACGTGCTGGCCATGGCTTTTCTCACCTTTTTTGGAAGTGACGATCCGGTGCTTTTCCCGGATATCACCTATTCCTTTTATGATGTATGGGCAGAATTGTTTCGCATTCCATACGAAGTGCAGCCTTTGGATGAGAATTTCTCCATCGTGGCATCAGATTACAAAAAGAAAAACGGAGGTATCGTGATTCCGAATCCAAATGCACCTACAGGTGTGGAGGAACCGGAGGGTACATTGGAGGCTATCATTGCAGACAATCCGGATTCTATTGTGATTATCGATGAGGCTTATGTGGATTTTGGGGCAAAGAGTGTGCTGCCCCTCATTGATAAATACGATAACCTTTTGGTGGTACAGACCTTTTCCAAGTCCCGTTCTCTGGCGGGAAGTCGTATTGGATTTGCCATGGGCAATCCAAAGTTAATTGCATACCTCAACGATTGCAAGTATTCGTTCAACTCCTATACTATGGATCGCATTACCATTTTGCTGGGGAAAGCGGCAGTGGAGGACAGAGAATACTTTGAACAGCAGGTGAAACGTATTGTAGATACCAGAGAGTGGACGAAGAAGGAATTGGCCGGGATGGGATTTGTCATGCCGGATTCCAAGGCGAATTTTGTCTTTGCCAGTCATGAGAGAGTGGATGCTAAGACCATTTTTGAGAAGTTGAAGCAGAAGGGGATTTACGTGCGCTACTTTAACAAGCCCCGCATTGACAACTGTCTGAGAATCACCATCGGAACAGATGAGGAGATGAAAGCTCTAATGGTAGCATTACAGGATATTTTAAGCAGTAAATAGATCATTTAAAGGAGATTTTTTATGGAGTCGTTGGTTCAATTGTTTTCTTCCACTTTGGGGCAGTATGTGTCAGAGGAAGTAGTCATCTTTATCATTTCTATGTTCCCTATTCTGGAGCTCCGAGGTGGATTGCTGGCGGCATCTTTACTAAAGATGCCGATTCTCAAGGCAATTCCCATTTGCATTATTGGCAATATTATTCCCATTCCATTCATTCTCTTCTTTATTAAGAAGATTTTTGCATGGATGAAGAAGTTTCGCATCTTTCGGGGATTAATTGAGAGGATGGAAAATCGCGCTATGTCCAAGAGTGATCGGGTAACCCAGTATGAGTTTATGGGGTTGGTGCTCTTTGTGGGCATTCCTATCCCGGGAACAGGAGCATGGATGGGCTCTCTCATTGCAGCTCTTTTGGAGATGGATATTAAGAAAGCGGTGGTGGCTGAACTCATCGGAATCGCCCTTGCAACTATCATTATGAGCTTTTTGTCCTACGGACTGTTGGGGGCAATCATTCACTAGAGGAGAGATAGGATGGATTGGTTTGGACTTACGATTAACTTGGTGGCTATCTTTGCGGGATTGGGCCTTTACATTTGGATTGGCCACACCAAGTGGGGAAAAGAACATCAGGAATATCAATACGCTATTATGCTGGTGGCTATCCTTTCTGCCTGCCTGGTAGGAGGAGTAATGCGGATGGCTATCGGATATTTTGTGGGATAGGGATAAACGGACCTTTTGTACGCATACAATATAGTAACCTAAGTTATGTAGGGGAGCGTGCCCGGTATCCCAATGTGCCTCACCCTACATAACGTAGATGTAATATTGCGTTAGAGTTTAGAATTAGTTGAAAAAAGTGGAGGTAAAATATGGCGCAGGTAAGTAATTGTGATACTTGCAATAATTATATCTATTACGACGAGGATGAATGCTATATCTGTGATATGAATCTGGACGAGGACGATATGGTGAAGTTTCTCACCGGGAACTTTAATGAGTGCCCATATTATCAGTCCAACGATGAGTATCTCATTGTGCGCCATCAGATGTAATATGGAAAATGATAAAATAGATCCATCCCTGGGATTGTCCCTGGAATTGCCACCGGAGTTGCGGCAGAAGTCAGAGACATTGTCCACAGGGTTTTCTTATACACAGGATACGTGGGAGGTGCTGTTGCGCATTGCAGGCCCCATAGAAACGCTTCAGGAGAAATTTCCGGAAGCGTTTTTTCGTGTGCTGAGCGGGGGATATGCCATAGGACTTATTCCGGAAAGTCGATTATCGGATTTGGCAATGGCGCCGGAAGTCATTTATGTGGAACAGCCAAAACGATTGCAGCAGGAGGTGAATCAGGGAATGATAGCTTCCTGCATTGTATCTCTTCACCAGGGAGTGGCTCCGGCCGGAGAACTTACGGGAAGAAATGTGCTGGTGGGAGTTATCGATTCCGGCATTGATTATTTTCATCCGGATTTCCGAAATGAGGATGGAACCACCAGAATTGCCTGGCTGTGGGACGATGGTGTGGAATACTCCCGGGAACAAATCAACGAAGCACTGGCACAGCCCACCAGAGCCCAGGGATTATCCATTGTGCCCAGTCAGGATCTCTCCGGTCATGGCACTCATGTGGCAGGGATTGCAGCGGGAAATGGGAGAGCCTCTGAGGGAAGATATCGGGGTGTGGCTTATGAGAGTGATTTGCTGGTGGTGAAGTTGGGGAATGCCAGACCGGGTGGCTTTCCCAAGACGACACAATTGATGGAGGGCGTGGAGTATGTAAAGACCAAGGCTCAGGCCATGGGGATGCCGGTGGCCATCAACGTAAGTTTTGGAAATAACTACGGCTCCCATACGGGAACCTCACTGCTGGAAACCTATCTCTCTCAGGTGGCAAACCAGTGGCAGATGAGCATTGTTATCGGCACAGGAAATGAAGGAAATACAGCATTACATCGTCAGGGTAAGATGGGAACCAATCAGCGGGAGGAAATCGAATTCGCTATTGATTCCTTTGAGAGCAACGTGAATTTGCAGTTTTGGAAAAACTACCAGGATGTGATTGACATTACGTTGCTGGCACCGGATGGGCAGGAGGTTCTTCGCTATGTGAGGGGACAGCAAGGGCAGACCCAGGTTGTTGCAGGCGGATGGGAGAACACCATGGTGTATCTCTATCCGGGGTTTCCCAGCCCGTACGCCATCTTTGAAGAATTTTTTTTCACTTTTTTGCCCCGGGGGAATTATCTGGATGCAGGTGTGTGGCGACTGCGTTTGCAGGCCAGAGAAATCAAGAATGGAGCCTACAGCATGTGGTTGCCATCAGGAGGAATTCTGAACCGGAGAAGCGGATTTCTGAATCCGTCAGCAGAGACGACCCTTACCATTCCATCTACGGCAAATAATGTGATTTCCGTGGGGGCATACGACAGCAGGAGAAATCAATATGCCTCCTTCTCCGGCAGGGGGTATACATGGGAGACAGAACAAGTGAAGCCGGATTTGGTTGCACCGGGAGTGGATATTGTCTCCTGTGCTGTGGGGGGAGGATATCGGACGAGAAGCGGCACTTCCATGGCGGCACCCTTTGTCACCGGATCGGCGGCACTTTTGATGCAGTGGGGAATTGTACAGGAAAATGATGTGTTTCTCTATGGGGAAAAATTAAAGGCATATCTGCTGCGGGGGGCAAAGCCGTTGTATCAGGAGAGTATGCCCTCCCCGAAAACGGGCTGGGGGAAACTGTGCACTGGGGATTCCATTCCCAGTTAAGTATAAACACAAGATATGGTGCCATAATCTTGTCACTTTCAATAGAAAAAAGTGGACTTTTACAACAAAATGTAGTATAATACTCTTGGAGTTTTTGGAAAAGGCAAACAATATATAGTATATTCACTATGATACTATATATAGAGAAGGAGAGTGTGCCATGGGTCAGGCGAATACTGCTGAGGAGAATCGGCAGGCAGCGTTTTCCGGTTGGTGTTTTAACGAGACAGTTGAGATTGCACGACATAGACAGGCACTAGAGGATCAACAAAAAGAAATAGAACACGCCCGCATTCAGCTCAAAAAAGAGCGAGACGAATTTAATCGCAGAATGGAATGGGAAGAACAGCGTTTGCGTCGAGAGCAGGAATTGTTTGAGATGAAGCTTCGCATTCTGGAAGAAGAATTACAGAAGTTTGCTTCCGACAAAGAGAAGTTTGAACAACAGAAAGCTTTCTATGAGAGAGTCAATGAGTTCCAGTCAAGAGAGACCATAGAGAGCAATGTAGTGAGAGGTGAGATGTTCTTTATCGGTGTAGAGAACAGAGACTCTTTGAAGAAGCGCTATAAGGACTTGATTAAGATATATCATCCTGATAATGCAGCAGGAGATACATCTACCATTCAGGAAATCAACAACGAATATCAGAAGTTGAGCTTGGTGATGGAAGCATAAGTGATACAGTTTTTAAGAGGTTCCCATTGGGAACCTCTTTTTCATTGTCTTTTATTCCCCGGTTGTATATAATAGAATTGTCTGATAATAATGAGCGCAATCAGAGGATTATGAGGTATGAAGAAGTTTTTACAAGGGATAAAAGAACGATTTTTTGATGTTAAAAACCTGGGAATGCAATTGGTGCTATTTAACGTGATGCTGTGGATAGCGGTGGCAAGTGGAACCATTTCATGTGTACTATCCTTTTTCTCCACTATGCCTATGGCTCAGACACCACCACTGTTACTAGCCATTGTCTTGTCATTGTTTGCCTTTTATGAGGCCAATTACAAAGGCAAGTTTAACTTGGCTGTGGATATCTTGATTGTGTCTGTAGGCTACATTTTCTTCCCGGTTATGTTCTTCACCTGTGGCGGTGTATACTGTGGAATGAGCAGTTGGTTCGCTTTGGGGATTATTTTTATTTTTTTGCTGTCTAAGGGGGCGCACTGTGCCATTCTCTTATGTATTGACTTTGTAATTATTGTCTCCTGTTATATTTTGGGGTACTACTATCCTCAGCTTGTAACCCCGCCCCTCAGTGACTTTGGAATGTATATTGATGTAGTACAAGGCATCTTTACAAC
>JAQXIY010000089.1 GCA_029008035.1 Lachnospiraceae bacterium | reverse complement strand
TATAGGCCGCAGTATTCTCGGCAACAGCCATCTGGTAATCCTTGTCCGCTCTGAGTGTCTTCATTACTTCTGCCTGTATCTTCTCAGCAGAGTAGCCCTGTTCAACCATAGACTTCGCCATAAGTTCGGCTGTCTCTGTGTATCTCCCTGTCTTTTTAACGCGACGGGCAACATCAGCAATAACCTCATCCTCTAAGTTCTGGTAAAGTCCCATTATGTACTTGTCAATTAGAGTGTCAATCTGTTCTTCTGATAATGCCCTTTAAATCACCGCCTTACGCTTTTATCATAGATTTCATATCTTTTCGCAAATCATTTGGAATCTGCAATACTGTAACCAGCACTTCATCACAAAATATATAAGCCTTATCTCCATACAATCGAATATTGTTTGCCTTTTGATTATTAAAATACAAGCTTGTAACCCACTTATTGAGTCTACCTTTGGTCTGATTATGCCTAATTCCTTTTTCAAGTGCCTTTTTTGCGATTCGTTCACATGATTTTTTATTGAGACCATTTCTCTGTTTCATTCTCATTTCTGCGTGCTTTGATACATCCATTCCTAGTCCTCCAAATCGTCAACCGGTTCCTCTGTATACTGGATATGCTTCTTTGCTTCCTCTTCCGATATATTGTATTTCTCCATCAAGTACCACACCTTCAATATAGGAACCTCTGCAAAAGACAACGCATCTGCCCTCATTGACTCAAGTTTCGACTGCTTGTCCTCTACATATGAATCATCAAACTCGATAGATAACTCCTCATTAACATTAAATGATGTGCCGGAGAACTGATTTGAAAACCACATTGCAGCGTGGATAATGTCCTCAATATAGTCGGTTGCCTGTTTACGCTGTTTATTGAGTTCCTGCATAGAGTCTTGCTTTGTACCGATGTACTCCGTTGCAGTGGTAATCTTTCCATTCTCAAACGTATATTTCTTGGTTCCGTATCCAAATTGCATAGATAGAAGCGACAACACCAACTCAAATGCTTTTGTAATAGCATCAACACGAATTTCCGGGTTGTATTCCTGCACCAGCGTCTTTTCCTCTGGGAACTTGCCACCATTTTCACCAAGCAAGATGAAAATTTCTTTCTGCTGCTTTGTCAAATATGGATTCCCGTCCTTATCCGTCTGTATGCAAGCAAGTAACTCATTGATAAATACCAACTTCTGGCCTTTATCCAAATCACCATACAGGATGTTATAGCAAAGATCGACAGCCTTGAACAACGGAATGGAATTGTAAATCTTCGGTAGTCCATATCCATCCATATTGTCCAGATTGTTGACCTCTGCATTCGTCATAATTGAGAACGGCTTTACATCCCCAAGTTGAATGCTGGATGACTCAGCATCTACTTTCTTACCAAACTCGTCAAACACAACGGTGTCAGCCTTGTATCTTCCATTCTCAAGAGAAAAGATAACCAATGTTGTCTTTTTCTTACCTTTAACAGTGTTCGTTGCAGAAAAGGCACACTCTGTTACAAGTCCATTCTCAACAGACAATGGAGTAATACAGTCTGCATCCACATAATTGATACGAATATCCCCACCTCTAACAGAGATAGCATCATTTTTGCCTTTTATGTACTCTGCATTCTTCAGATAGATATACGCACCTACTGTACCGGTAGCCGATGTCTTTTCCAACTGCTCACGGTAGCGCACATCAAAGCGATTGTCAGATAGCAATTTTTCTATAAACTCCTGAGATGTTTCATCTTTTTCAGGCGCAACGGACACAATCTCACATAGGTTCGCATCATCTGAGCAACAGCGCTTTGCAAAGTTCATCTTGCTCAGCTTATACTCAACATTGTTAAGATTCTTCCTCTTATGGAATTCATCAATATCACGATTGGAATACCAATTGTCGCATACTTCCACGATTTCCAACGCTTTACTGTTTACGGAATATCCCAATCCTTCTAAATAAAACTTTACACAATCTTTCCTGGTACCTACCTCCTATCTGTCTAAATCAATATACTCAACAAAATCCAACCAGGTATAGCACTCGCCATCCCACCAGTCGTTACAGTTACCAATGTTTTTATCTTCCGGAATATTAGGCTTTTTCTCATCCCATTTCAGGCTTCCAATAGCCTTGCGCAATTTAACGCACTTTCTATTAATCTTCAACCGCCCGGTATTCAGTAAGATGTCAAATGTCCTCGGTCGGTCAGATATTTCATTCTTCCTGCATCCTTTAATGTTTCGATATGGTAGCCCTTCCTTTTTAGCAGCACTACGCAGGCTATTTATCATTGTAGTACTTGCACTGTCCGGGAGCACCCAATCAACACGGCCATATCTTTCTTTGCACATTCGATAAAACTCTATAAATTTATTGCATATAGCATCTGAGTCAATATCCGGTGACAATTCAAGGTAATCTTCCTCTGCGGTCCTCAAATCGTGATATCGATTGAAGTACAACTTAAGCACGAAGGTTGTCATAGATCCATTTCCACCAAAGTCAATTCCCATTGTCACCTTCGATGGTCTATGAATAAGCTTCCCCTCATTATTTCGTTCAAGTAATGGTTCTGTCTCATCATCGTACAGATATGGCTCATTGTTCTCGGCAAATCGCCGAAAAATAACTCCCTCTGCAACCGCACGCTCTCCGCGGATATCCCGCTTATACCACACACTGTCCTTTTGATATGTACTTAAGACAGTTGAAATTTGCTCATCTGACAGGCTCATATTGTCAACCAAGGTAAAATGTCCATAATTGTATCCATACTTTGGATTTGCATCCTGTTGCTTCTCGTGGAACTTGAGAATATCAGCATAATACCAGTGTTCTTCCTCTTTTGGGTTCAGATCATGGAATATCTTCCGGTCAGAACTGGAAAGAGTACGGTCAAAAACTTCTTTCAGGAACTTCGGATGGCACTCGTTTGCCTCTGTAACATATGCCATACCGTAGGTATTACCCTTGATAAGTTTTTCGTCTCCATCCTTGCCTCCGCCGGACACAAGTACTACCTTTTCCCCGGTCTTGGTCTGCACATAGACACAATCTCTGTCCTTATATTTACCTTCTCGACATCTTCCTTCGAAGTAATTCAAAAGGCCATATCCATCACAGTCCAGAATGTTCAATTTAGCTGTTGCAACAGATACACCTGCTACCAGGTGAATCTTATTCTTGTGGGTTTCAAGCATAGAACAGAATATAAGCGTTGCAAGGACATTCTTCCCGCCTCGCTTTCCGCCCTCTGCAACATTGAACCAACTTTGGAAGCACCTGAGCATATAATCATATTGTCTCTGGCTTAGTGGTGCCGGATTATTCATCTTGCACCTCCTCAAAGTCATCTATGCTGCGGTTCTCCACCGGGTGTTGCAGGATATCAGCGATTGTCTGCATATTCTGTAGGAGTTGTTCTGCATCGTTGTCCTTAACCTCTGCTCTCTTCCTGTCATATTCTGCTTTATACTTATCTTCTGGATGCATAAGGAAATACTTTGACAGCCAATCAATAGCTTTCTGCCTATCAGCAAGTTTGATAGATACACCTGTCTGTCCTTCCTTTATCTCTTGGATAATCTGTGTGTCCACTGTATCAGAATCCTCTATGTGAACCCAATTTATATTACCTTTATTGCCAAACACCGCATAATTGCCCGCGTCCGCAAACGCAATCCGCATCTGCAATTCTACAATATCCTCTTCACAAGCAACTATCTGCTGACGCTTGATTTCTTTTAGGCGTTCTATCTCTTCTCGCACATTAGTTTTTCTTAGCAATAAGCATCCATTAACCATTGCTGTCTCATACTTGCATCCATATGCTTTCTGGTAACTCTGTGCCGCATTGAAAGTTCTACTGTAGTATATACAGAACATCTGCTGTTCCGGTGTCAAATCATCATTCTGTAATGTCTCCTTTGTACCATCATCTATGAGTAATACATCATTGTGTGCACCCTTACGCTTTTGTGTGCACACCTTTTTCGTATTGGGTGCACCCTTATCTCTATTCCAAGCATATCGCTTCTTCCAACTCTTTACAGTATTGATAGTGGTCCCATACTTCTCAGCAATATCCTTATACTTCATACCATCCATATAATCTTTTTCAGCCTTCTCGTAGTTCTCCACTATCTCACTTCCTCTCATATCAAAATAAAAAGCCGAACATACGAAACTATCATAGTCTCATATATTCGGCTCTTAGGCTCTGTTTGGTTTAATTATATCACACAAATACTCTATATCATACAATAATCTATTTCAGCATATACCACCAAACCGCCAATATTCAATTTTCAAAGTACATATCTATTAATAAAGCAACCCACGATCTCTAAGCCACTGCTTTGCAGCTTCAAAGCTCGTACAACCATAATGCTTAAATGCACCAATGGTTATCATATCGTTTTTCTTCAAGCACACATACCTTACCTTATCTACACCCTTAAACCCTGTAACTTCGTCAACATCAATAATTCCTCTCTCTGACGGGAAGAATACTTTTGTTCCGATGGCGCATGGGAAAAAGGTTGATTTTGTTTCCTCTGACATATATATCCCCCTAGATTTGTTCAAACTTCAGTTTAATTAGCTTCTGACTGTAGCCACTCAGACCATTGATAATCGCATCTTGTTATTGCATCTGATTGAGCATCATCAGTAATACTTGTTAGCCATTCTGCCAGTTCCTCATCACTCATTTCCCGTATACGGTCTGCATTAGTCATTGGTTTCTTGCCCTTCGGCTGATATGGCTGTGGTAATGGTTGCCAAGCGATAACGCTGTGTTGTCCAAACCTAACACTTTCCGATGGTTTTACTCCCTTATGAGTAATGCAAGATATAGTTATGCCGCTATTCGTACAAGAGCACATAACTACTTCTCCATATTTTGGCAACCGCACACTGCACGGAATCCAGCCGCCTTTGTACTCGGCCGCTACTTGGTTGACACTTTCGATTCCATAAGAAATCCCTCTTAACACTCCCTCACTATATTTATCACGAGTGAATACACATTCTATTTTTCTCTTTTCTTCCAACTTAGCAATAATTTTCTCAAATACTTCCTGCATATACTTACCTCCACTAAATTTTAGTTTAATGTCCGCTTCGGACCATACAAAACAGCAGTTCCGTTATAGATTTGTTTCTTGGACCATTATTGCATGGCTTTATTACTTCTAATCTCCAAGATATGTCGTCTGATATAGGCGTTGGATCTTCGAACTCTGAATACTTGTCTCTCATAAAAGGAATTGCTACCAATATTCCAAAATGCATAGAAGATTCTGGATTAGTGTCTCGTAAATGTTTCACAAATGTTCCATCATTCAAAGATGGAAGAATATCCTTGTAGCACTGCATTGTCGTTACTATGTAATTCTTCTCACCATAGAAATTCAACCCATTTCCACTATATACATCCTCTTTGCAACTCTTAATCTCGTAACATATGAAGATTCCTTTCTCAAGTGCTCCTACTGAACATTGATTTTGTGGTTCGAACTGCATAAAGTCAACTCGACCACCTTTTATACTGGAAAAGTGGTCTATACTAACCTCACTAGCCCAATATTTTCCCATACCGCTGAACCTACTATGTATAAGTAAGTTGCTAAGGAATTTTGTTGTCTCTTTTCTATTCATCTCTACTCCTCATACAACCATCTTCGTTCTGCACCTCATCCAAAATATCCTTAATCTCTGAAACGGATATTACCATGGTCATTGGACTATATCCGCAAGCCTCTGTTGCACTGATAGAAACCTTTTTCTTGATATACTCAATCACTTCCTGCATATCTACTCATTTCTAATTCTGCTCGCATTGCACGCAAATCCACACATTCTATTCTCACTGCATCCATTGCAACACTTACTATTACAATTCTTTTCTTCGTGAAGATAACGATATTGTGATGCCACATAGTACGTGCACGGAAATCCATCACGCACCTGGCACTTTGTCAGCAATGCAATGTCCATATCTAATTGTCCTGCAATCTGGTCCATATGGTCTCCTACGCGAACCTCAACTGTCCGCTCTGCTCATACTCAATCTGCATATTCTTTGTTCGCT
The DNA here is from genome assembly GCA_029008035.1 of Lachnospiraceae bacterium. Classification (GTDB taxonomy): domain Bacteria; phylum Bacillota; class Clostridia; order Lachnospirales; family Lachnospiraceae; genus Pararoseburia. Next base: position 1,831 of record JAQXIY010000089.1, on the reverse strand, counting down.
CACATCGGCACAGTTCCGGGAGATTCGCTCTCACCAAGGCCGCCGGTATTGGTGGACACACTGCATTGCCACATCTTCTCACCTGTTCACTTCTCGGATAGGATTTCCCTGTGTAGTCGTGGTCGATTATGTAATCATCAGGGAAACCTTGGCAGCCATAAAGTTCCTTTGGTTCCAACATCCGCAATCCAATATCCACAATCTTGTAATCTACTCCGGCGATTGTCACCAGTCCAAATCTATCCTGTGCTGTAACTGTGTCCAAAGGCTCCTTTATATCTTGGCCAGTTCCCTGCCCATAGTACTTAATCAGGAACGCTCTGACCTCTCCAAAATGTCCATCCCCTGCAGTAATGGTTGGAATTGGCTCTGTTATATCTCTTCCGTCGCAGTTATTGTTCATCTGAATAAGCGTAGCAGCGCACACGCTATTATGGTCCCACGATGTTACTGTCGGTAATGGATTCTCCAAACTGTCACCTGCGCCGGTATAACCGCCATCATAGTATTTGTGCAAAAATGATGTTACAAGACCATATCTGTTTGAGCCGTCCACTGTCATAAGAGGCTCGTCCAACTTCTGACCCCTTACTTCCCCTTGCGCCGTTTCAGAGTGGTACTGAATGAGCGTTGGAGTCATAAGCATATGCTGATTGTTTGATGTGATTGTATGAACCGGCTCTCTTACATCACTACCAAAGTGGTTCTCCCGATTAACTGATAAATACGGAGCAAATTTAGGTTCTATCAAACAATGCTCATTCTTACTTACAATGGTTGTCAATGGTTCTCTAATATCCTTGCTTCTATCATCTGCAAATCCAGTTTGTCCTATCTGAACAATATAAGGCTCACACAAATAATGTTTTCCACTGGATACAATGGTTGGCAATGGTTCCTTGATATCGTGTATTCTTGGAAGCTGTCCTTTCTTCTCTCCATAGCCAATAGGTACTACATATGGCTCAACAACTCCAAATCCGTGCTTACCTGTAATTGTAGGCATCGGCTCAGATATATCTTGTGGTCGTCTCTCTCCACCGTGATTACACTGAATGATAAATGGCTCTGGATTCTCTAGCACGAACTTCTTCAATCCACGAGCAATCCGTTCCATTGTCTTTGGTGCCAGCGGACGAACCGCCCGGATACCATACTTTTCCTTGATTTCCTCGGATGTGTCGAATATGCTTGGACACGGAAGAGAGAAGTCCAATTGTGTGTATGCTCCAACATATGGCTTTACCAATCCTGTCTTGACCGCTTCACTACCAGCTGGTCCGTGTGTAGGCTCTGGCCACACAATAGGTTTTCCATCACACCGAGCGATTAGGAAGAATCTCTTTCTCTTAGTCGGCGCACCATAATCAGCAGCAACCAACTCCCTATACTGCACCTCATATCCTAAATCCTCCAACTGAGCAATAAAACGATTGAATGTTACACCTTGCTTTGCCTTTATAGGTCTGTGTGATCTATTAAGTGGCCCCCACGTCTTAAACTCCTCCACATTCTCAAGCATAATCACATCTGGTCTGACAAGACCTGCCCATCTAAGTGCTACCCAGGCAAGGCCACGAATGTTCTTATCCTTTGGCTTACCTCCCTTTGCTTTGCTAAAATGCTTACAGTCCGGTGAGAACCAGGCAAGTGCTACCGGTCTACCTTTACACGCTTTTACCGGGTCAACATCCCATACGCTTTCACAATAGTGCTTTGTGCTTGGATGGTTGGCCTTATGCATCTTTATTGCCTCTGGTTCGTGGTTGATTGCAATATCAACACTGATTCCAGTAGCCATTTCTATGCCGGTACTGGCACCTCCGCCACT
>JAQXIY010000088.1 GCA_029008035.1 Lachnospiraceae bacterium | reverse complement strand
CGATTATGCCATGAGTGTAATTGCATCCCGTGCGCTTCCCGATGTAAGAGACGGATTAAAACCGGTACAACGCCGCGTGTTGTACTCTATGATTGAGTTAAATAACGGTCCTGACAAGCCACATCGTAAGTGTGCCCGTATTGTTGGTGATACTATGGGTAAATATCACCCACATGGTGACAGTTCTATCTATGGAGCACTTGTCAACATGGCTCAGGATTGGTCCACCAGATATCCACTGGTAGACGGACATGGTAACTTTGGTTCTGTGGATGGTGATGGTGCCGCTGCTATGCGATACACAGAGGCACGTCTTTCTAAGATTTCCATGGCAATGCTCAGCGATATTAACAAAGATACCGTTGATTTTATGCCAAACTTTGATGAGACAGAGAAGGAACCCACTGTTTTGCCGTCCCGCTATCCTAACCTTTTGGTAAATGGTACCACAGGTATCGCTGTAGGTATGGCTACCAATATTCCACCTCACAACCTTCGGGAAGTGATTGATGCAGTGGTAAAAATCATTGACAATCAGGTGGAAGAGGATCGAGAGACAGAGATTGATGAGCTTCTTGAGATTGTCAAGGGACCTGATTTTCCTACAGGAGGAACGATTCTCGGTCGTGCCGGTATTGATGAGGCATATCGAACCGGCAGAGGTAAGATTCGTGTCCGTGCGGTGACAGAGATTGAGCCAATGCAAAATGGAAAGAATCGCATTGTTGTGACAGAGCTTCCTTATATGGTAAACAAAGCTCGCCTGATTGAAAAGATTGCAGAGCTTGTACGCGATAAGAAGATTGACGGTATTACAGATTTACGTGATGAGTCCTCCCGTGAGGGAATGCGGGTCTGCATTGAGTTGCGCCGTGATGTAAATGCCAATGTTATTTTGAATCAGTTATACAAGCATACCCAGTTGCAGGATACCTTTGGTGTAATTATGCTTGCCCTTGTGGACAACCAGCCTAAAGTGTTGAATCTCTACGAGATGTTGAACTACTATCTGTTACACCAGAAGGATGTTGTCACAAGAAGAACAAGGTATGATTTGAATAAGGCAGAGGAGAGAGCTCACATTGTGCAGGGCTTACTCATCGCCTTAGACAATATCGATGAAGTTATTAAGATTATTCGCGGTTCCGCTGATGTTGCTACAGCAAAGCAGCAGTTGATGGAGCGATTTGCTTTAAGTGAAGCTCAGGCCAACGCTATTGTTGAGATGAGACTTCGTGCTCTCACCGGTTTGGAGAGAAGCAAGCTGGAAGAGGAATACAAATCTCTCATGGAATTAATCGGAGAATTGAAGGCAATTCTTGCAGATGAAAAGAAGCTTCTTGGTGTTATCAAGGAGGAGATTCTTACCATCGCTGATAAATATGGAGATGACAGAAGAACTTCTATCGGATTTGATGAGTATGACATTTCCATGGAAGATATGATTCCTGTAACCAATACGGTTGTAACTTTTACCAAGCTTGGTTATATCAAGCGTATGAATGTGGATAACTTCAAGAGTCAGCATCGTGGTGGCAAAGGAATCAAGGGAATGGAGACCATCGAAGATGATTATATTGTGGAAATGATGATGACCACATCTCATCACTATCTGATGTTCTTCACCAATATGGGTCGCGTCTATCGACTGAAGGCATACGAGATTCCTGAGTGTTCCAGAACAGCTCGTGGAACAGCTATTGTCAATCTGTTGCAGCTGCAGGCAGAGGAGAAGATTACATCTATGATTCCTATTAAGGAATACTCAGATGACCAGTACCTCTTTATGGCTACCAAGCGGGGAATCGTTAAGAAAACTAAGATTACCGATTACGAGAACATCCGCAAGACCGGACTGGCTGCAATCAATCTTCGTGAAGATGATCAGTTGATCGAAGTGAAACGCACCAATAATGAGCAGGATATTATTTTGATTACCAAGTTTGGTCAGTGTATCCGATTCCACGAGACAGATGTGAGAAATACCGGTCGTACCTCTATGGGTGTTATCGGAATGAATTTAACAGACCAGGATGAAATCATTGCTATGCAGTTGGCTTCCCAGGGAGAATCTCTGATGATTGTATCTGCCAAGGGTCTTGGAAAATGTACTTTGGTAGACGAGTTTACACCACAGAACCGTGGTGGTAAAGGTGTGAAGTGCTACAAGATTACAGAGAAGACAGGAAATCTTGTGGGATGTAAGGCTGTAAATAAGGATGATGAGGTCATGCTTATCAATACCGAGGGTATCATTATCCGCATTAAGGTTGACGATACTGCTCTTCTTGGAAGAGTAACATCCGGTGTGAAGTTAATTAACATTCCGGATGGTGTGTCTGTAGCAAGCATCGCTAAGGTGCGAAAAGAAAATGCTATCATGGAAGAGGCAGAAGAGTCAGAGGAAACTGAAAATGCAGAGGTTTCTGAAGAGGCAACAGAAGAATAATATGTAAAGAAAATCCCCTTAAGTAGAAATACTACTTAAGGGGATTATTTTGTTTTAGCTATTATTTTGTTATTTCTTGGTATACTTCATTTGTCTGTTCATCGTCAAAACCGCTGACAAAGTAAGTTTCTCCATTGGCAGTAAAAGTGATGAAATCATTATTTTGAGGATTTAACAATACCTGACAATGACCTTGTCCCCTGATGTAAAAATCACCCTTTTTCAAAACATCCATAGCAGAGCCATTGGATTTTGACATAGAAGGTAGTTCTTTAAGCAATGCGGCA
>JAQXIY010000087.1 GCA_029008035.1 Lachnospiraceae bacterium | reverse complement strand
GCAAACACCTGTGCAGACACTCCGTTGCCAACCGCAATGGTTGTGATAACTGATGCTGCAATAAAGAACAAAATGAACATAGGAAATGATTTCTTCAAACTAAAGCCGTTCGTATGGCTTCCGTCTTTTTTCGCAGCCCTTGCACGAAGAAATGCCAAAACCAATGTGATAGGAATGATTGCCAAGGTACGGGTTAACTTCACCGTAACAGCCTTGTCCAAGGTCTGACTGTCCAGGCCAAACATACTGTCCCAGGTAGATGCGGCCGCCGTCACAGAAGAGGTATCATTTACAGCAGTTCCTGCAAAAATACCAAAAGCCTCACCGCTTGTAGTGTCAAATCCAATGGCGTTCCCAAACACCGGGAAAATGATCGCTGCCAACACATTAAAGAAAAAGATAACAGAAATGGCCTGTGCCACCTCATCGTCATCTGCATCAATCACCGGCGCTGTGGCCGCCACCGCAGAGCCCCCGCAAATAGAGGAACCCACACCAATCAAGATAGACGTATTACTGTCGATGTGCAGTGCTTTGTGAAGGGCCCACGCAATAATCAAAGATGTAAAAATGGTACAGACAATAATTGGCAATGACTGCTTCCCTGTCTGGAGCACCACATGCAAATCCATACCAAATCCAAGCAATACAACAGCCGCCTGCAAAATCATTTTGGATGTGAAGCGAATACCGTCAGCGGCTCCCTTCTTGTCATTCCAAAACAATGTGATAATCATACCTGCGATAATAGCAATCACCGGCCCGCCAATAATGGGAAACAATTTACCAAGATACCAGGAAGGCACAGCAATAGCCAAGCAAACACCAATTCCTAATATGTTCTTTTTCATCCATTCCATAGATAAAGCCTCCTATTATTTTTCCGTGAGACATTTTATCATATTTGTTGTGATAAATCTATCACATCTAGATGGTTGGATGCTTTTTCCATTTCCCCTTACGATGCACACTGCAGTCTCACATAAAAGGTGCTTCCCTGCCCCAAGGTGCTTTCCACACTAATCTCTCCATGCATGATGTCAACCACCTTCTTCACCAAAGCCAGTCCCAAGCCATTCCCCTGACCGGCATGGGATGTGTCCCCTTGATAAAACTTCTCAAAGATATGTTCTTTTGTCTGCACGTCAAACCCACATCCGGTGTCCTTGATTTCCACCACCAAGTCATCCCCTTCTGCTTTCATCGTCACCGAGACCTGTCCTCCCTGTTCTGTGTATTTGAAAGCATTTGACAAGAGATTGTTCCACACCAGCGAAAGTAATTCTCTATCCGCTTTTATCTTCACCTCTTCAGCGATATCTGTTTTTATATCAATTTTCTTTGTCTCCCAAATATCCTCAAATTGTAACAAGCACTCGCATAATTGTTCCCCCAAATCATAGACGTCTGCTATCGGGAAAATTTGCTGATTCTCCAATTTATTTAGCCTTAGAACATTTGTAATCAAATCCGCCAAGCGCCTGGAACTATCCGCTATCGTCTTGGCGTATTTCATTCGTTTTTCTTCCGATAGTTGCGGTTCCTGAAGCAACATGCCATAATTTTGTATCACAGACAGGGGCGTTTTCAGTTCATGGGATACATTTGCAATGAAATCCGTTCTCAATGTTTCCACACTGTTCAATTCAATTGCTAACGCATTAATATCCTCTGCCATCTCGTCAAAATGGTCAAATTTATTTCTACACAACTCGGTATCAATTCTTGCTGAAAAATCACCTTTTCTTAGTTGACCTAACACCTCCGTTATTTCATTCACCGGTCGTTCCACCATAAGTTTTCTTCTAAAATAATCGATCATCGTACACAAAAAACTCAGCACCAGAACGTTGGCAAATGTGATTTTGGCAGCATTTCCCATATTCTCACTGTTAAATGTCACATCCAAAGATTGGGACAAGGCAGTGACAAACAAAACCATACAACACGATATCAAAAATGCAACCATAAGGAAAAAAACAAAGTAATTAAAGGCAACTGCGGTCATCTTTTTCTTAATTCTCTTTTCAATCATTTTAACACCGCCTTATATCCCAAGCCATGAACTGTAACAATTTCAAAAGATTCACACTTGCATAATTTACTTCTTAATTTAGTCATATACACATCCACTGTTCTGGGACTGGATTCTGTCTCTGCCTCCCAAAATTCATCCATAAGCTGTGACCTTGTAAAAGTTTTCTTTGGATATGACAATAATTTGTACAACAGTTTAAACTCTCTATTGGTCAAGGATATTTCTTCCTCATTCAAGTATGCCGTGTGTTCATCCACGTCCATTCTGAAATCACCTATTTCAATCCTTCTTGCTGTGGCAATTTTAGCCCTTCTCAGTAATGCGCCGATTCGTAACAATAATTCATCAAAATCTATAGGCTTAACCATATATTCATCTATTCCGATTCGATATCCTCTCTGCTTGGATGCCAAATCATCACGAGCTGTCATAAACATAAACGGTATGTTCTCATTCTGCTGACGAATGGTTTGTGCCAGTTCAAATCCATCTCTTCCCGGCATCATAATATCAGAAATAATCAAATCGAATGTGCCATTGTACAATGCCTCATATGCATCTTCTACATTGGTGCACCCTTTTGTTTCATATCCGCTATATGTCAGAAAAGAACATAGAGAGTTATTGAGTTCTATGTCATCTTCCACTACAAGTAACTTAAACATGGGCGTTTCCTCCACAACATTTTCCATCATTATAGCACGAAATTGGCTATGTTTGATATCCATACATTAAGCTTTCTACCTAATTTTCCCATTTGCTTTCAGCCATGCCACTTCATCCCTGATGGTTTCCTCGTAAGGACGAGTGGTGTATCCTAATTCACTCTTTGCCTTGGTAGAATCAAAGGAATTGTTTCTGGCCAGATTATAGATTGAAAATGTTGTCATAAGCGGTTCCTTTCCGGTTTTACGGGCCTGTTTTTCCAGCACAGAGGCAATAAGATTTGCCACTTTAATGGGTAAAAATTTCTTGATGGGTCGACATCCTGATTCAGCCACTACCATTTCCATAAAATCTTTAAATGAAACCTCCTCATTACCCAGAATGTAGCATTCTCCCTTTCTTCCTTTATCGGCCGCCGCAATGGTACCTGCTGCCAAGTCCCGAACATCGCATAAATTAAATGAGCCATCAATTCCCATAGGCATTTCTCCATTGATAATGTCAATTACTGTTTTTGTGGTTTCCCCTATGGCAAAATCCTCCGGGCCTAAGATACCGCTTGGGTGCACCACGCATGCATTTAACCCCTCCAGTTTAACCGCATCCAAAACCGTCTGGGTTGCCAGTGCCTTTGAGCGACTATAGCACCCAACCACCTGATCCTCATCAAAGTATAAGACTTCCTTAATTTTGGTTCCTTTCCTTACTTCCGGTATGGCACCTGTACTGCTGCAGTACACTAATTTCTTACATTCTTCGTGTTTGATACACATTCTTACAATATTTTTTGTTCCTCCAACATTTACATTCATAACAAGTGGGTTATACTCCGGATTCACTGTCACAATACTGGCAATATGAAGAACAATGGTCTCCGTCCCTTCCGGCACAGTAAAAAATCGTTTTACATCCTCCATATTACATATATCGCCCTTATACAATTCCACCTCATCCGGGAGGTATTTTATTGAAGGATCATTCGGAAGAACAAAGGCTCTCACATTGTCTCCTCGTTCCACTAATTGTCTGCAAATCGTGTTCCCCAGAAATCCTGCTGCGCCGGTCACTAAATATAATGTGTTACTCATCATCATAATCTCCTTTTCTATCTGAGTTTCTATCACTCATTTTCTGAACACAGGATAACATGATGATATTTCTGTAATGTTTTCAAAATGTTTTCAAAATGTTAATTTTATATTTTTGTCTCCCACATTTAGGTGTAACGGTGATGTAATAAAAATGGCGGGAAAATCTCCCGCCTTTCGTTGACATTATCTCGTATGTAAGTGTATTATTTGGTCTTTTTTTGAATATAAATCTGAGTAATCATATCACCGTTGATGAGTCTGATGTGGGCCTTTTCTTCCACCTTAATCCAGTTCTCTTCCACCGACAATACGGTTGCTCGAAAACCGCTGAGTTCACCCTCCACGCAAATAGTAACCTCTTTTCCAATGCATTCATTTAACATTTCTGTTGGCATTTTTTTCTTCATTCCTTTCTTTTTCAATCGCTTATTTTTTTTGATAATTCTGTGTCTTCTTTTTTGCTGTGACCATAGCATAAAAAATACCATAATCAACACGAACCACACATACCAATATGATGAAATTGAAATCACCCCTTTCGTATGGATTGATAACATTTATCTTCCAAAAATAAATCGCAATCTCGTGTTTGAGATTATCATATTTAACACTGTTATTACAACAACTATGAGCAAAAAATAAACCATCTTGTAGACATTATGTTCACTTTTTCCAATCATAATTGTTGCCTCCCCTAACGGCTCCTCACCGGTATCTGAATTTCCGACAGCCAATCTTCCTCTGCATCTTGATTCCAAATGCCGTCAATGTAGGACTCCCTGATATTTCCTGTAATCTCATAGCCGTTGTCTTCTATATAACGAAGAAGTGTTGCATAGGATTTTGGGAAATCGGCATAGGAGCCTTTATGAAAAATACACGCCGCCTCCGTCTCTTCCAATTCATAAAATTGAAGTGTATCGGAGTTCTCCTGTAACTTTGTCACCGCCTCGCAAGCTCTGATGCGGACATTTTCCTCCTGATATCCGGAATCCAAATACTGGGTAAAACAATATTCCGGCAAAGCGCATTCACATCCCAATCGTTCCATTTCCGCGCCCATTTCCGGCATGACATCAAATAGATTGTCGTAAGACTCGATGGTTCTTTCCACGGTAGCAACGATACAAGCCGGAAGTGTTTTCACCAAAACCGGGGTGTTAAGAGAGGCTGTTTTATCGCATAAATATGTGTCAATAACAGCGATCTGGTGTGTCAACTCTGCAATCTGTTCCAACAGTTGTGCCTTCTTCCTCTGGAGCAAACTTTCCTGTTCCCCGCCCGTCAGTATATGTCCGATGTCATCCAGTGTAAATCCCGCCTGTTTTAATGCTGTTATCTGATGTAATGTCGCCATTTGGTCAAGGGTATAATATCGATAACCATTTTCCTCATCCACAAAGGCAGGATATAACAATCCCCGGTCCTCATAAAATCTAAGAGTCTTCACTGTGGTGTGATTCATCTGGGCAAACAAACCAATCTTGTACAAATGATTCTCTGTCTTTACATCAAAACATGCATGTTTTTCTCTCATCTTCATAAATAAACGTTCCTCCCTGTTTCTTTCAATCTATCATTACAGGGTTATGATACATCCTCCCCTAAAGGGGAGAGTCAAGCGCCATTTGAGAGCCATTAGGGACGGATACTAATGGCATCCTTCTCACCACGCATCTTGCCGGAAATTCCCGGATTTCCCGCCTCTGCATCGTACAAACTAAATGTTCCATTTTTCTCTATCCTTAGTGCATAAAATCCAAAATATTGTTCACTGCCCTCCGCTGTATCAGCACACTTCCATTCCCCTACAAGCCCGTCTGGGAGCTTTTGCCGAAACGCTAGGCAAAACAACGCCGCAAACACCACAACAACAGAAAAAGTAATTGTTGTTTTGATTGTTTTCCTTTTCATTCTTATGCCCCTCTATATGATGTCAAAAACCAGTTGACAATCACATTGTAGTAACCAACTGTTGTTCTTGTCAAGGGAGCCATTAGGGACAGACCTGGGTGCCATTAGTATCCGTCCCTAATGGCTCACTATTGGAATACTCCGGAAATTCTGATACAATTACCTCAATTACATTTCACCATAGAAGAAGGAGTTGAGAACAAATGACAATTTTAAACAAGTTAAACAGCGGACCAATGTATCTCATTTGCGGTACCATTGTGGCCTTTGTGGCAGTCATCTGTGTGGTTTTTCTGGTGCGTGCATACAAGGCCGGGAAAGCCATAGGAATGGACACCACAAAAATGAAGCGGACCATCATTTCCAGCGCAACATTTTCCCTATTACCCAGCGTTGGTATCTTGCTTGGGGTAATTGCCCTTTCCGGCAGTCTTGGAACACCCCTGCCTTGGTTGCGGCTCTCCGTTATCGGAGCACTGCACTACGAAACACAGATAGCCCAGGCAGCCGCAGAGCAGACTGGTATGTCCACACTGTCCGCCTCTGAGATGACTGCATCATCCTTTACTACCATTGCACTTCTTATGAGCATCTGTATTATGTGGGGAATGGTTCTCTCGGTTTTTCTCAACAAGAAATACACAAAGAAGTTGAGCAAGTCAGGCAATTCCTCCTCAGCAGGTTTCGGAGATGTGGCAATGACAGCTATGTTTATCGGGTTGGTCAGTACATACATCGGGCGTTACCTGGGGGGATTTGTCTCTGAAAACGGACTCTTTACCTTTAACGGAGATATCACACCCATTATCGTAATTGTGGTTTCTGCTGCCGTGATGGCTCTGTTTATTCAGTTGGCAAAAAAGAAAAGTCTGGCCTGGGTAGACAGTTTTTCCATTGCCGGAAGTATGATTGCCGGAATGGCGACTGCAGCAATATTTGGATTATTTTAATAAGGAGTGTGTCATATGGAACAGAATAAAATGGAAAATACAGAATGGACAAATTATAACAAGCACACTCACATCATCGGGAGAATTGTAAGTGTGATTATGTTGGTGATGCTGATTGGAGCTCCATTTCTTATGGGGCACTACTTAGGTGCTTATCCCGATTTAAAAGCCACAATGAATGGATTTTTTGCCGTGGGAATCGTGTGGGTTGTCAGCAGCGTGGCAGAGTTCCTAATCTACACCCCTATGCTTGGGGCGGGCGGAGGATATCTGGCATTTATCACAGGAAACCTCATCAATATGAAAATCCCTTGTGCGGTAAACGCCAGAGATATGGTGGATGCAAAAACCGGAACCCCGGAGAACGAGATTATCTCAACCATTTCCATTGCCACATCCTCCCTTGTAACAATTCTGGTGTTGGCGCTGGGTGTTCTTCTTATGGTGCCGTTGCAGCCAATTCTTCAGAATCCTGCCTTGCAACCGGCATTTGATAACGTGGTTCCTGCCTTGTTTGGCGCAATGGCATACAAATATTATCGCAAGAATATGCATATTGCCATTTTCCCGCTGATTATCATGAGTGCACTGTTCATCCTGGTTCCATCGTTGATGGGTTCCACCAGTTTTATGATTATCCCATCGGGAGCCATTGCCATCGGTGTTGCCTATGTATTTTATAAGAAAAAGGTAGCTGTACAAAAAGGAGAAAAGGAATGAAACTATTATTGATTATACCGGCCATACTACTTGTTATACTGATACTACTGTTCATTGCAGTGATTCGCACATTGCTCCTGCCCTCTAAGGTGTCAACATATGTTGCCAATGAGAGCGAGGAAGAATCTCTGCGACTGGCAGAAAAATTGTCAAAAATGGTTCAGTATGATACCACCTCCCATGACCATGTGGATGAAGCAGAGAAATTCCGGGGATTCCACAAGGTTCTGGAAGAGCTGTTCCCTCTGGTTTTTGCAAATCTGGAACAGACAGAAATTGACGGGAACTTACTTTTTCACTGGAAAGGAACATCCCAGGAAAAGCCTATCCTTTTAATGAGTCATCAGGACGTGGTTGTGGCAGAAGGTGAATGGATTCACCAACCATTTTCCGGAGACATCGCAGATGGCAAGGTATGGGGCCGGGGAACATCGGATACCAAATGCTCTGTGATGGGCTTCTTTGAGGCTGTGGAGGAATTGTTGGCGGAAGGATATGTGCCGGAGACGGATGTGTATCTGGCCTCTTCCTGCACCGAGGAATGGGCGGGTGACGGAGCCCCTAAGATTGTGGCGGAATTGAAGCGTCGCGGTGTGGAATTATTCTTGGTATGCGACGAGGGGGGCGGAATCATCACAAATCCCATCGGAGGTATCAACGGCAACTTTGCCATGGTAGGTGTCTTTGAGAAGGGCAAGGCAGATGTGAAATTTACCGCCAGAAGTACCGGCGGACATGCCAGTGCCCCTGCATCCAATACCCCCATCGCTAGGCTATCTGCTTTCGTACAGGAAATGGAACACCACTCTCCTTTCCGCAAAGAGATTTCTAAGGAAGTAGCAGCAATGTTTCGCACCCTTGCTCCCTATGCCAACTTCGGCTTAAAATTAGTGTTTAGCAACTTGTGGTTGTTCGGTCCCGTTTTAAAGGTGGCACTCCCCAAGATTAGCGCTCAGGCAGGAGCCATGTTAAAAACCACCATCGGCTTTACCATGCAATCCGGCTCCAACGCCTATAACGTAATTCCACAGGAGGCCACTCTGGGTGCCAACCTTCGCTTCATCCCACATCAGGGGGAGAAGGAAAGTTTGGAGCTCATAGAGCAGGTTGCCCACAAGCATGGTCTGGAAATGGAAGTTTTTCATTCCAACGATTATACTGAACCGGTTGATATCCATGGAGAGGGATTCAAGCTGGTGGAAGAAACCATCGCCAAGACCTTCCCGGGACTGCCTTCCAGTCCCTATGTAATGACCGGAGCAACCGATGCACAGTTTTACCAGCCAATCTGTAAAAACTGTGTGCGATTTGCACCTGTCATTTACGGTCCGGAGCAAATGAAAGGCATGCATGGCATCAACGAAAATATTGAATATAACTGCTTGCCTGGTGCAGTACGATTCTACAAGAATTTGATTCAGGCAAAGAAGTTATAAATAAATAGAAAGTGGGAAGAGAATGATAAATTCTCTTCCCATTTTATGGTTGCTCATCGAATCTTCTATCACGGAAATAATACTCTGCATCGTGATCATTGATTTCTCTTGCCACTTTACACGGAACGCCATATGCAATTACGTTGGCCGGAATATCCTTGGTTACAACAGAACCTGCGCCTATCACAGAATTCTCTCCGATGGTAACCCCCGGCAATACCGTAACATTGCCACCAATCCACACATTGTCACCAATGGTAATCGGAAAAGAATACATACCATCTCCACGATGAGCAGGGTCAACGGGATGACCGGTAGTGCTCATAGTAACATTTGGGCCAATTAAAACATTTTTTCCAATGGTAATTTTCCAATCGTCAATCAGCGTCAAATTCATATTGGCATATGTGCCGGAACCAATGGAAACATATTTGCCAACTGTGACAGTGAGTGGTGAATTCAACCATACATGTTCTCCCACCTCACCAAAAATATCATGAAGCATAGCTTCCCGCTCTTCCATGGCTTCTGTGGGGAGTTCGTTCCATTTCTTAACCAGGGCCTTACACTGAGCCTGTAATGCCAGATTCTCCTCATCATCTTTCCAAATATAACCTTGTTTCATTCTTTCCTGTTCGGTCATTTGTATTCCTCCTTAAAAATTGTTGTCAGCATTTCCATCAACTTATTCAAATTGATTGGCTTCGACAAATGCCCATTCATTCCGGCGGCAAATGCCTGTTTCTTATCTTCCTCAAAGGCGTTGGCCGTCATAGCTACAATGGGTATATCTCTTCTGTACGGATCGTCCATTCCTCTGATAATCTGAGTGGCCTTGTACCCATTCATGTTTGGCATCTGGATATCCATAAAAATCAAATCGTAGTAATTGTGCTCTGACTTCTGTAACATATCAACACAGATGATACCATCCTCTGCCCTTTCAACGATAAAGCCTACATCCTGTAGAATCTCTTTGGCAATCTCTGCGTTAAAATCATTATCCTCTGCAAGAAGAATCCGTTTGCCCTCAAATTGCGCCGTATCAACTACAGCGACCTCGTCTCTTTGAAGGTCATCCACATGCGCGATTCTATGAGGTATTGTGATGACCAATGTTGTTCCTTTTCCAAGCTCGCTTTCAACGGAAATTGTTCCCTCCATCAAATCAACCAGCCTTTTTACAATGGGCATACCCAGACCTGTCCCTTGAATCTTATTCTCCGCTCCATGCTTTTCTCTGGAAAACTCATCAAACAATCTGGGCAGGTATTCCTTGGACATTCCAATCCCCGTATCTGAAACTACCGTTTCCATAAGGGCATATCCTTCTCTGTCGCATGGAATTTCCTTCCTGGCAAAATATACTTTTCCACCTTCCGGAGTGTATTTGTATGCATTGGAAACAATGTTCAAAAAGATTTCTTTTAGTTTCACCTTGTCTGCATAAATGTATTTCGTTTGAACATCCAGTAAATGAGTAAATTCAATCTTCTTCTCCCTCATCAGCTCTTCATAAACATCACTCACTTCTTCAAGAATCTGACCTGTTCGGATGGGTGATTCGTCCAAAACCATCGTATTGCTTTCAATGCTGGACATTTCCAACACATTGTTAATAAGGGAAAGAAGGAAGTCACTGGATGATCGTATTTTACTCAAATAGTCTAAGCACTTCTCTCTGTCATCAATGTGTTTTTGAATGAGTTCTGTATAACCGACAATTGCATTCATCGGTGTTCTAATATCGTGGGACATATTGAAGAGGAATGCGGATTTTGCTCTGTTGGCTACTTCAGCCTGCTTAAGAGCTTCCTCAACCAACGCCTGCTGTTCTTTCTCAACACGAATAATGTCATCAATACGTCGTATACCAAAAACAATGTGATGATAATCGTTTTCTCCCAAGTAACTGAATTTGACTTGGTAATTTCGTATTTCCTCGCCATCAGCCGTGCGATATCTGCATGCAAAGTCCGATGTCTCTTCTAATTGTTTTATCACATTTTCAATCTGTACAGCCTCTAAAACCTGTTCCCGATCTTCGACATAGACATATTTTTCCACATACCATTCCCAGGTCTGTGTATAAGGGCGACTAGTCTGCCATTCTTCCGGCACAACCACCCCACCCACTTTGATGGATATAGACATCATCTTTGGTAAATCAATCATAAAAACATCCGCAGTTTCCCGGCTAAACATCTCAACCAGTTGATATTGTTTTTCCATTCTCTGTCTCGCTTCCGTTGCTCTAAATTGAGACAGAATTCCCTGAGCCTTTGTGTGCATCAAGTGAGTATTTAAGGCAAAACTGGTAATGGAAAAGGCAAGGATATTGGAGATATCCATGCGAGCAATCTCCGGCTCCTTGCATGTAATTGCCAAAACAACAAACAGAATACATGCGGTCACCATCTCTCCCATCACAAGAACGGGGCTCCCGTTAAAAATCATTGGCAAAACAAAAATGAGTACCATGAAGGTTACTGATATGTGATGCGGATCCCCAACGGTTCCGTTTAAAATCCCCATAGCATATGTGACTGCAATAAACAGACCACATAATACAGATAACAGGCGTATGCTTTGTTTTCCTCTTCGGATATTTGCAATGGCAATGATGGCAGTAATAACGCCAACCGCTAAATATATGTAACGACTGCCTATCAGGGACTCATTAAAAAATGTCCAAATACTAAATCCAAACATCATGAGAGAAACCAGAATAGAAAAAATATTTAATATGAGCCAATTAGGTGCCCAATACATCTCTTGAATCTGGTGATACTCTTCTTTATTTAATCCCGAATATAGCAATATTTTTTTCAATTTGTACATGAAATATTTCATTTGCATTCTCCCCAATTCGTATTCCATTACTTGTTCATTCTGTCATCTCTCGCAATGCATCTACATCCTTTTGAATCAATGGTGCCATACTTTCTTTATATATGGTTACATCTATTTTGTCCAGTTCTTCTTTTATTGTTTCACACAATTCCGGGTGATATATTCTGCTTTACATTTCCTTCTCATATTTGAGGCGAAAATATATTCCATAGATATGCACGAATAAATATGCCCCAACGAAAAGCAGTATGGCAATCATATCAATGTTCATCAACGCAAATATCAACATTAATACTCCAAACATAAAAGTCATACAATCATATGCCTTTGCTTTTGATTTGTTAGCGATTGCAATATTCCGTTCATCATGTTCTTCTACTGCAAGTTGCTTTTGCAGTTTTTCATCTTTTGAAATTGCTTTTTTGGAAATTATATTGCTCATTCCATACCCAAAAATACCACATCCTATTCCCACTAATATATAAGGCAAAGTCAAAAAAATCCCTTGGGCATTCTCTATGGTCTTCACCATACATAGCCCCACACCCAAAATAATAACTCCCACCACCGTAATCAATCCATCGACTTTTTTCATTCCGAATCCTCCTCATAAATAAATAGTTCTTCTATCGACATTTCAAAATATCTCGCAAGCTTAAATGCCAATAAGATGGACGGATTGTATCTTCCATTTTCCAATGATCCTATGGTCTGTCTTGAAACTTCCATTGCATCCGCCAGTTCCTCTTGTTTCATTCCTCTTGCCTTTCTCACTTCCTCCAATTTGTTTTTCATTTCTATGCCATCATCTCCTTTGTCATGTAAAGTTCGCTTTCCATAGTTATAGTATGCTTTGTGCTCCAAAATGTCAAGTATACTTCCCATAATGTCAAAAAACCATTAGGGACAATCCCTAATGGCTCTATCTAAACCCATCCGTTATGTATAGTGTTAACACCATCAAAAGTAATGGAATAATAATTACTCCTAATCTTTGAACAATCTCAATGACACCCCCGGCCCTTTCCGCAACAAAAGTCCACTTGGGATTGTCAATCCAGTACAATGTAATAGTATCTCCTACATTTACGCCTACATGTTCGTTCCATGAAATGACTCTTTCATATCGTTTACCATCCACTTCATAGGCATATCGTCCCGTCCAATATCTGCTTCCATTTCTTTTACTGGTACGGCTGTGACATCTGATACATTTTGCACTTACCATATGCCCCAGTGACTTTGCTTTCTCAATGCGCTTATCACCTCGGAATTTCACATCATGAGTCAATCTATAAGCAAAACCAATAACTAAACTTGTGATGAAGACTGCTAATGCCAGCCATGTTTGCCATGTAAAATTGGCGAATAATTCCTTATAATATTCCGTTGCATATTCTTTCATTTTTACTCCTTTGGTCCAATAGGGACACACCTGGGTGCCATTAGTATCCGTCCCTAATGGCTCAGCAGTACTACCGTCTCAACATGCACAGTTCCCGGGAACATATCACAGCAACAGAGCCGCTTCACCTCATATCCCTGCTCTAAAAACACTTCCAAATCCCTCGCCAGGCTGGTGGGCTTGCAGGAAATGTAAATCATGGAATCCACACCGTAGTCGATGATCTTTTGCAGTGCCTTTGGATGAATGCCGTCTCGTGGTGGATCCAATACAATATAATCCGGTTTCTCCTCAATGTCATCAAGAACCTTAAGCACATCCCCAGCGATAAATCGGCAGTTGTCCAAATGGTTCTCTGCCGCATTTTTCTTGGCAGCCTCTACCGCTTCCTCAACGATTTCTACACCAATCACCTCCCCGGCAACAGGTGCCAATATCTGAGCAATGGTTCCCGTTCCGGAATACAAATCGTACACAATCTTCCCTTCCAGAATATCGGCATTCTCATCTGTGATAAACTTTCTTGCCGTCTCATAGAGCACCTCCGCCCCCAATGAGTTGGTCTGGAAAAAGGAAAATGGTGTGATGCGGAAACGCAGTCCCAACAGTTCCTCATAAAAGTAAGCCTGTCCATATAAAACATCTGTCCCCTGGTCTTCCACCACATCCGCTTCACGGTCATTGACCGTATGTAACACACCGGCCAGTTTTCCCTGATAATCCTGCTCCACAAGACAATCCTTCCAACCTGCCAGCAATTCTTCTTGAGACACTCCTTCCGCAAAATCCTTCTCTGAACTGGTGATGAGATCCACCAGAATCTCCCCGGTCTTTACCGCCTTGCGCACAAGCAAATGTCGGAGATATCCTCTGTGGCGCATTTTGTGATAATAGGTAGCACCTGCAGTTTGGAAGTAGGCAAGGGTTGCGTTCAAAACCTTAGCCATATCCTCATCGATAATCTGGCAGTGGTCTACGGTAACAATGTCATAGAAGCTTCCCCGCTTATGCATTCCAAGAGCAAGAGGGCCATCCTTAAAGGCATCTCCAAAGGAGAATTCCATCTTATTACGATAAGCAAACTGCCGTGGACTGTGGTGCACCCCTTCAAAGAGAGCATCAAACTTCTCCTCTCCCAGAACCGGCACCAAAAGTCCTCGAATCTGCTTCTCCTTCATGGCAATCTGGGCTTCATAGGGAAGGGACTGATAACTGCAACCGCCACATTCTCCAAAGTGAACACAGGCAGGCGAATCCATCTCCATATCGGAAGATTCCAGCACTTCAAGAAGTCTTCCCTCTGCCTTTCCTTTTCTTGTTTTCTTAATTACGCAAAGAATGCGTTGTCCCTCGATTGCGTTCTTGACGGTGATTAACTCACCGTCATCTGTACGCACAATTCCCTTGTTGGGAAAATCCACTCGAGTAACAACGCCTTCTATTTGTTGACCTTTTTTCACTGTTTACTCTTCCTCAAATGTCAAATCTTCTTCGTTGTTGGTCTCGTCCTCGTCGAATAACTCATCATCATCCCAATCCTCAAAGTCATCCATAAACTCGTCTTCCAAGTCTCGATTGAAATAACGATACACTGCATATGCCACACCTGCAATGGCAGCAATCACGGCAACAATGCAAAGGATCTGCTTCCAGCAGCACTCCTTCTTCTCCTTGACAACAATCTCCTTCTTTTTCACATTCCCCAAGAGATTGGTCAACTTAGATAAATCAATCAGTTCCATCAAATCCTCTCTGCTCATCATAATGCCTCTCCTTAACATTTGCTAACATACTGTAGTTACATACATTATATCATTTAGTGTATCCAAATTCTATAGAAAAACACTTACACTTTTTGCAATTTTGCAAAGGATGCAAACATTTTTTTTCGGCCTGCTGTATCGAACTCCACCGTCACCTCAAAGTCACGTCCACCGTCATTGATCTGTACCACGGTTCCCACACCAAACTTGATGTGTTTCACTCTGTCACCCTCACCATACTCCAAAGAATTCTTTTGAATTCTTGTGCCAAAATTCTTTGCCTGATAGGTCTGTGCTGCCAGAGGTGTTGCTTTCATAGATGTCCGCTTGGGTGCAGGGGATGTAAACAGCCTCTCTTCTCTGGGCTTCGGTTCCCAGGTACTGCCCTGCAATAAAGTCTCCGGTATCTCTTTTACAAATCGAGAAATGCCGTGGTACTGGGTCTCTCCCCGCACCATACGCATTCTGGCGCCGGTGATGGACAGATGCTCTTTGGCACGTGTAATACCAACATAGCAAAGACGCCGCTCCTCCTCAATCTCCTCATCACTATTGTCCGCAGTAATACTCATATAACTCGGGAAGAGTCCATCCTCCATTCCTGCCAAATATACATTTGGAAATTCCAAGCCTTTTGCGCTGTGCAATGTCATCAGCACCACATAGGAGGCATTCTCATCCAAAGAATCGATGTCTGCAACCAGCGCCACTTCCTCCAAAAATCCACTCAACGTTGGCTCCTCATTCTCCTGCTCATAGGTCACAACCTTACTCAAAAGCTCGTCGATATTCTCTATGCGTGCCTTTGCCTCTTCTGTACCCTCTGCCCGAAGTTCCTCCACATATCCCGTGCTATCAATAATATGTTGCAAAAGGGATGAAATCCCCTCATTTGCATTTACTGTCCTAAATTGATAAATCAAATCCACAAATGGCTGAATCTTTGATGCCGCCCGTCCAATGGATGGAATATTTTCCACCTGCTCCAGGGCTTCAAAAAGTTGCATATCATTGGCATAGGCATAGTCCACCGCCTTACTCATACTGGTTGCTCCGATGCCCCTCTTTGGTACGTTGATAATACGCTGCACCGCCAAATCGTCCTGGGCATTGTCCACCACTTTTAGATAACTGAGTAAATCTTTTATCTCTTTTCTTGCATAGAAATTCACACCCCCCACAATCTTATAGGGAATGCCTGACAGCAACAAGCGCTCTTCTAAAAGACGAGACTGGGCGTTGGTTCGGTACAAAACGGCACAATCTCCGTAATCATATTCACCCTTGCGCACTCTCTTTGCAATATCCTTTGCTATGTAGTCTGCCTCCTCATAAGCACTCTCAAACTGCTCAAAGAAGATCTTTTCCCCTTCCTCTGCCTCCGTCCACAGCCGCTTCTCCTTACGTCCCTGATTGTTGGCAATCACTCCGTTAGCTGCATTTAAAATGTTACCCGTGGAGCGATAGTTCTGCTCCAACTTAATAACGGTAGCATGAGGATAATGCTGCTCGAAATGTAAAATATTATAAATATTGGCTCCTCTGAATTTGTAGATGGACTGATCGTCATCACCTACCACACAGAGATTCTCTCTGCCTGATGCCAACAGACGGACCAGTTCAAATTGGGCCGTATTGGTATCCTGATACTCATCCACCATAATATAATGAAATCTTTCCTGATAATAAGAACGAACTTCCGTGTCAAATTTCAAGAGTTCCACCGTCTTCATAATCAAGTCGTCAAAGTCCATGGCATTGTTGGCCTTTAACCTGGCCTGATACTCCCGATATACCTCCGCCTGTCTGGTTTTATTGAAATCCCCCATGGCAGACTGGGCAAATTCCTCCGGTGAAATCAGTTCATCCTTTGCCGCGGAAATCACACTCAGAAATGCTCTCTCCTTATGAATCTTGGTATCAATATCCAAGCGCTTACAGATGTCCTTCATCAGACTTTTCTGGTCATCACCGTCATAGATGGTAAAGCGATTGTCATATCCCAAACGATCAGCAAACTGCCGCAAAATACGGACACAACTGGAATGAAAGGTGGAAACCCAGATACGTTCCGCGCCAACCCCAATCATCTGATTGATTCTCTCTCTCATCTCCCCTGCCGCTTTATTGGTAAAGGTAATTGCCATGATGTTGTATGGAGCCACACCTTTCTCCTGAATCAGATAAGCCACACGATGAGTCAATACTCTGGTCTTTCCGGAGCCCGCTCCCGCCAGAATCAATACAGGTCCTTCCGTAGTAAATACACCCTTTTGCTGTTGTGGATTTAACGTTTCATATATGTTCATGTCCAAAATCTCCCTAATATCATTCTTCTTTTTCGCTCCCGGTGACGTTCTCACCGGCCACCGCCCATTATAGCATACTTGTCCTATTTCCTGTATCACCACGCACTGTTTTAGTAAAATTATACAATTTGTCTTTTTAAATTTTGTAATATATTGGGTTCAGAAACCGATTGTAAAAAAATAGTTCCCATAATAAAATTAATGTGTAGCATTTAATTGTCACAGATGAGGGGAGTATTTACAAATGAGGACAAAGAGAATTACAAAGACACTGGCACTTTCACTTGTTCTGTTAATGCTGATGGGCAACACAGCATTTGCTGCAGAAGGAGAAGTTGCAGCTCCGGATGTTTCCGTTGAGGAAGCCACAGAAGGATACAATGTCACAGATGAGACTATGAACGCTCTTGTAGAGGAAGTAGCCGAAGCGCCCGTAGATGCAAACGATGCACTGGTTAAGGCAACCACCGCAGAGCTTTTGTCAGGTGGAACTTACACATACACCAACGCAGCTCAGGTTTCCAGATTGGTTCAGCAGGGATATGCTTGCAATCAGGAAGTTCACAAGGGACCTTTCTCCATCACAAAGGGAGTTTTAACTACCAAAGGATGGTTTGGCAGAGTAAACAACCGGGAGGTATATGTAGTTGCTCTCTCCGGCACAGATACAGACACTGAGAATCAGACAACCGACATTTGGACAGATCTTTTGGTTGGTTTTGAATTCGACAACAAGTATATTCAGAATGTAAAGAAAGCAATGCTTGAGAACATACCTGCAGGTTCCAACATTGTTGTAACAGGTCATAGTTTAGGTGGTATGGTGGCTCAGCAGGTAGCCTCCGATTCAGACCTGAAAAATAATTACAACATCTTAAATACTGTTACCTTTGGTTCACCGCTGATCAATGGTTTCAAGCGCGAAGGCACAGTTAAGAGATTAGGAGATGTTAGAGATGTTGTTCCATATTTGAGTCTGACAACCCTTACCAATATCATTTGGCAATCTGCCGGATTGAATAAGGAAGACGGCGGTTATGGCTCTGACATTATAGCTGCTCATTGTGAGAGTTACAATCGTGAGGATGTATGGGGTGCATACGATGTTACCGGTACCAAGAATGGTGGGGCAACATTGACTCTTGATTATTCCACAACAGCATTCTACTTCTCACCTGTTACCATTACAGAATAAATAGGAAGAAGAAAGATAAGAAAAACGTCATTCCATCAGGGAATGACGTTTTTTTATGTGTTCTACATCACGCGGTCTCTATATTATAAATCTCAAAACTTTTCTCTTGTTATGTAGTTTTAAAAACTATATAATGTTGTTATAACATTTTAAGGAGACGGCTATGCATACTGATAACAGGAAAAACTTAAACGCCATTTTGAAACAGTTTTACGAGTTGGATTATGTTCACCCTGAAGATATTCCAAATATCGATTTATATGTAGACCAGGTGACCACATTCATTGAGTCGCAACTCGCATCAGTAAAACGAAATGATGACGAAAAGATTCTCACCAAAACCATGATTAACAACTACACCAAAAATCATGTTCTACCTTCGCCTGACAAGAAGAAATACACAAGGGATCATATTCTGACCTTAATTCTGATATATTATCTCAAGAGTTTCCTATCCATTAAGGATATTCAAGATTTACTTGAACCGGTGACAGAGAAATATTTCGGAACGGAAAGCGAATTGTCCTTTTATGACTTATACGAAGAACTGGTATCTCTGGGCAACGGTCAGTCCAAAACACTCATCAAAGATGTGATTGCCAAGTACAACGCAACACAATCTGCCTTTGCGAATGCACCTGAGGAAGATCAGGGATTTCTACAGAATTTTGCCTTTATCTGCATGCTTAGTTTTGATGTATATATCAAGAAAATGATGATTGAAACATTGATTGATATGAACAATGATACTAATGTCCAAGAAGAGGATGCTGAATAATTTCAGCATCCTCTTTTTCTATATCCCCTATATAAATTTGTACAAAACCAACAAAAAAATTTTGTAAAACATTTTATTTGGAAACATATTGCCCAAAATCAGTTTCCACATTATTATGTAAATGAGGGTTTTTTCTATATTTAAAAGGGGGTATTTATATTATGAGGAAAATGACTCGAATGGCCGCACTGGCACTAACCTTTGTGTTGACACTTGGTTGCACATCCTTTATTTCCAAAGCCGCAACCAATCAAGAACTGGTCAATGCCGCTGCAGCCCAGTTGAACTCCAGAGGCACCTACACCTACACAAGCGCATCTGAATTGTCATGCTTTGTTCAGCTTGGATATGCATGCAATCAGCCGGTACACAAGGGACCTTTTTCTATCACACAGGGGACACTTACCGGAAAGAACTGGTATGGAAAGCAAACCAACGACAAGGTATATGTGATTGCTCTTTCAGGGACAGATACCGATGCCCAGAATCAATCCACAGGATATTGGACTGACTTGTTGGTGGGATTCGAGCAGGACAATCGCTATATCCAGAATGTACGCAGTGCCATTCTAAACAATGTACCTGCCGGTTCCAATCTTCTGGTTACAGGACATAGTCTCGGTGGTATGGTTGCACAGCAGGTAGCCGCTGATTCCCAAATCAAAGATCGCTACAATGTGTTGAACACAGTCACCTTTGGCTCACCATTGATTGATGGTTTCCAGAGAGAAGGCACCGTCAAGAGACTTGGGGATACCAGTGATCCGGTTCCTTACCTGAGTCTTACAACCTTTACCAATGTGATATGGCAGTCTGCCGGCCTCAACAAAGAGGATGGTGGTTATGGTTGGAATGTATTAGGTGCACATTGCGAAAGTTACAATCGCCCGGATGTATGGGGTGCATATGATGTTACCGGTACCAAAAATGGTGGCAAGACACTGACGCTTAATTTTGCCACAACAAACTTCTATTATTCACCGGTTTCCGTTACAGATTAACAAACAGTCAAAAAGAGGATGCTGACGAAAGTCAGCATCCTCTTCTAATATTCATCACTAATCATCCAAGCGATTCAGCACCATATCATATCCATCATTGCCATAATTCAATGCGCGATTCACACGGCTAATGGTAGCTGTGGAGGCTCCCGTCTGCTCGGCGATGTCTAAATAGGTCTTATCCTCTCGCAACATCCCTGCCACTGCAAAGCGCTGGCACAAAGACACCAATTCATTTACCGTACATAAATCTTCAAAAAATTGATAGGCCTCTTCCTTATTCTCTAATCTCAGAATCCCCTCCAGAAGGCGATCCATCTCTTCACTTCGAATCTGTTTACTCATAATCCAATACTCTCCTACCGACAATTCTGACTGCCGTTGTTCACTCCTAGTATTTTATCACAGTAAAGTTTTAAAGTAAACACTCATGGAAGAATATTTTTTATAAAATAATCACACCACGTTCCTTAGCATAATCCACATCTTCCTGTGGCCACATAGAAACTTGAACTTCTCCAATATGTGCCTTGCGCAGGAAGAACATGCAGATACGAGACTGACCGATCCCCCCACCGATGGTATACGGAAGCTCTTTTTTAAGAATTGCTTTCTGAAATGGCAGTTCCTTGCGCTCCTCACAACCTGCAAGAGCAAGCTGTCTTTCCAATGCCTCCTCGTCAACACGAATTCCCATAGAAGACAATTCCAAAGCAATATCAATCACGGGATAATATACTAAGATATCACCATTCAATGACCAATCATCATAGTCAGGTGCACGGCCGTCATGCTTCTCTCCCGATGCCAATTCCCCACCAATCTGGGAAATAAACACAGCACCATGAAGCTTGCAAATCTTATACTCTCTCTCCTTCGGTGTATCCTGTGGATACATATCCTCCAATTCCTGCGATGTGATAAAGAAAATCTGTTCCGGTAAAATGCACTCTATGTAGTTATATTTGTTTGCCATATACTTCTCGGTAACACGAAGAGCATCATACACAGACTTCACCACATTCTGTAAGGTCTGCACGTTGCGCTGTTCCTTGGTGATAATCTTCTCCCAATCCCACTGGTCAACGTAGATGGAATGGATGTTATCTGTATCCTCATCCCGACGAATCGCATTCATATCGGTATAGAGTCCTTCACCTACGTTAAATCCATAACGTCCCAGAGCCATTCGCTTCCATTTGGCAAGGGAGTGTACCACTTCCACTTCTCTGTCATTCTGTTCTTTGATGCCGAACTTTACCGGTCGCTCCACACCATTTAAATTGTCATTCAAACCGGATTCCGGTGTGACAAACAATGGTGCAGACACACGATGGAGATTCAACTCGGCAGTCAACTGTCTCTGAAAGAAGTCCTTAACCTCCTTGATGGCAATCTGTGTCTCTTTTAAATTCAATGCGGGCGTATAATCCTGGGGAATGTACATTTTGCTCATTTTCATGACACCTTTCTTACAAATTACAAATCACAGTTTCCAACAGTTCTTGGGAATGGAATCACGTCACGGATATTGCCCATACCGGTCAAATACATAACGCAGCGTTCAAATCCTAAGCCAAATCCCGCGTGCTTTGCAGAACCGTACTTGCGTAAATCAAGATAGAAACCATAGTCCTCCTCATTCAGACCACATTCCGCCATACGGTTGCGCAGCGTCTCATAGTCATCCTCTCTCTGGCTTCCCCCGATAATCTCGCCGATACCCGGTACCAGACAATCCATAGCGGCAACCGTCTTCCCATCCTCATTCAACTTCATATAGAAAGCCTTAATCTCCTTTGGATAGTCTGTGACAAACACAGGACGCTTGAAAATCTGCTCTGTCAAATAGCGCTCGTGCTCTGTCTGCAGATCGCATCCCCAATATACTTTATAATCAAATTCATCGTTGTGCTTCTCTAATTCTGCAATGGCATCTGTGTATGTGATATGACCAAAATCGGAATTCACCACATGCTCCAATCGCTCAATCAATCCCTTGTCTACAAACTGATTAAAGAAGGCCATCTCCTCCGGAGCATTCTCCAACACGTAGCGAATCACATATTTCAGCATACTCTCGGCCAACATCATATCGTCTGTCAAATCCGCAAAGGCAATCTCCGGCTCAATCATCCAAAACTCCGCTGCATGACGGGTGGTGTTGGAATTCTCTGCACGGAAGGTTGGTCCAAAGGTGTAGATATTCTTGAATGCCATAGCATAGGTCTCGCCGTTGAGCTGACCGCTTACTGTGAGATTCGTAGGCTTTCCAAAGAAATCCTGTGAGAAATCTACAGCTCCGTCTTTCATGGGTACATCGGTCAAATCCATGGTGGTCACCTGGAACATCTCGCCGGCACCCTCACAGTCACTACCTGTAATCAGTGGTGTGTGTACATAAACAAAATCTCTCTCCTGGAAAAACTTGTGAATAGCATATGCGGTCAAAGAACGCACACGAAATACTGCCTGAAACGTATTGGTTCTGGGGCGAAGATGACTGATTGTTCTCAAGTACTCAAAAGAGTGGCGCTTCTTCTGCAATGGATAATCCGGTGTGGACTCTCCCTCTACCACCACCTCAGTAGCGTGAATCTCAAATGGCTGTTTCATCTCCGGTGTAACCTTAACCTCTCCGGTTACAACAACAGCAGCACCCACGTTCAACTTGCAAATTGCGGCAAAATTATCTAATTTATCTGCATAAACCACCTGAACCGGTTCAAAGAAGGTACCATCATTTACCACCATAAATCCAAATGTCTTAGAATCACGGATGCTTCGAACCCATCCTCCAATGGTTACGGTCTTTCCATCATATTCCTGATAATTACGATGAAGTTCTCTAATATTTATCATGTTCATCCTCCCTGTTTTCAACAAAAAACTAACCTATATTTTACCGCACACGCAGGCTAAAATCAAGGTTGCACGGTGGCTTTTTTAAGGTTATAATCAGATACATGTTTTGAAATACAAGATTGGCAGGTAGATAAGATGAACAAAAAGGAAGTCGCAGAAATCAAGCGTAGATTTAAAAAAGAGAGTTGTACCATCCAGCGCATGTGCGGTTGCTATGTGGATGGGGAAAAAAACAAGCTGGTGCAGTTTTCCCAGAATTTCTTGAATTTGGAGGACGAAGAGTTCTACAAGTATCTTGAAATTGCAAACAAGGGGCTTTCCGGCACCCTGGGCAACAACCTTCTGGAATTGGAATTCCCCATTGAAGAAGAGACTGTTGGAGGCCGTCAACAGATTTTGATGGCGCTTCGGGCCAGCAAACTGGAGGATGAAGCCCTCCTTGATACATATTATGATTTGATTATCGATTCCTATGACTATGTAGGAAATTATTTGATTACCATATACTACGATGCATATGATGTACCTATGAAGGGAACAGACGAACTGGCCATGGACGAATCCGACGAGGTATACGAGTACCTGCTCTGCTGCATTTGTCCGGTAGCCCTTTCCAAGCCGGGACTTGGTTATCTGGAGGGAGAAAACCGCATCGGTGCCCGCATTCGTGACTGGGTTGTAGGGGCCACTGACACTGCTTTTCTCTTCCCTGCCTTTACAGAACGCTCCACCGATATTCACGCCACTCTGGTCTACACAAAAAATGCCAAGGAACCCCACGAAGAATTCTGGGCAAACGGACTGGGTTGTGGCACCAAGCGCACTTCTACTCAAAAGAGAGACGCATTCCAGAACATGGTGGTACAAGCCTTGGGCCCTGACAACGAGGATACCAACGACACTGTGTTAGACGTACAGCAAAGCCTCAATGATTTTATTCTGTTAGAGGAAGAAAAGGTGGAAAAAGATGCGCCTATCCTTTTAGATGGCGAGATGGTATCCGAGATTCTCACCGACAGCGGTGTCTCAGAACAGAAAGCCGAGAAAATCAAAAACAGCTATGAATCTTTCTTTGAGGAGACTCTCCCCGACGCAAAGGAGCTACTGGATGCAAAAGCGATTAAGAACAATGAAGTTCGTGTAGAAAAGAAATTGCTTCAGGAGAAAGTGGTTAATTTGACCAAGCAATTAGAAGATGCCGGTGTCATCACCAAGGAAGGGGAAGAGATTGACGTCATCGTAAAGGTTCGTCCGGAAAAGGTGGAAGAAATCACCACTGCTTTTGTGGATGGCAAGCGTTGTCTGGTGATCCCCATGGATGAGGACGAAGAGGCCCGCATCAATGGAGAATCTAAACTTTTTTAAGGGCCATATTGGAGATGAACTTCTCCTCAAACCCGTCCCACTCATTCAATGGCAACACGGTTAATTGACCGAGAATGGCTTGCATCCTGGCATCCATTTCTCCGGGATTTATCAAATAAGCAATTGCACCCTGTAAGGAAGTATTTCCCCCGGGCTTGCAATTGCTTTTTATTTGTTCGGGAAGCAGTCCCGTCTTAACCGCTGCACTTACCGGCAAATGAACTCCCAGTCCACCTGCAAGATACACCTGTATAGGTTGCTCTCTGGCATCCATCTGCTCCAACAGATAACAAACTCCTGTGACGATAGCACTCTTTGCCATGAGAAAAGCACGAACATCTTCCCCTGTGATTACGATGCCTTCCCCCGTTGCTGTTGTAGCCAGTAAAAATCTCGATTCCTTCACCTTGTCCGAAAAGGTGCCGTGTTCATCCAACAGTCCATTGTTCAAAAGTCCGCTGATAGCTGCCAACAATCCACTTCCACAGATGCCCACCGGCGCAATACCCCCAATGGTTTTCACCTGACTCTTGTCTCCGGCAATGAATACATCATAGATTGCACCATAAATACCGGCACACCCACAGGAAATATTCCCCCCCTCTAAGGCAGGCCCGGCCGCTGCAGATGTTGCCAAAAATTCCTCTCCGTTCCACAACACCATCTCACCGTTGGTTCCCAAATCTAAAAGCAACTTGGGTGTCTCATCGTGGGCAAAATCAAGATAGGATAACCCTGAGATAATATCCCCGCCGATAAAGGCAGATGCTCCCGGCAAAATGGTCACTTTAACACCATCCCTAACCAGTTCTCTTTTTTCCAAAGTTTCAGGAATAAATGGCGCTACTGCAAGTCTCTCACAGGATAATCCCTGTAAGAGATGACACATAGTGGTGTTTCCGGAAATGACAGCCTGTGCCAGTCTGGGCTTTTGCCCTGTCTTCCTTTCAAACCGTCTGCAAAGAGAAGTCACCCCCTCCTGCAAATCATTGACAATACAATCTCGTAATTGCTCGAGAGCCCCCTCATTGGCCCGCTGCATACGGCTCATCACATCTGCCCCATAAATCCGTTGGGAATTCTCCATAGTGCAGTCTTGCACCACCTGTTTGTTCTCAAGATTCACCAAGACAAAGGCCAGCGTAGTCGTCCCCAAATCTATGGCAACACCAAAGGTATCATCCTTCCCCTGTGCTTCGCTCTCATGGTTCACAGGAATGGACAGTCCCTGCATTTTATGTCGCTGTCTTGGTACTTCCACCACACAATCCCCTGCCACCTTCATCTGACAAGCCAGTCGATATCCCTCCTGCAATTCCTCATTTGTAAAGTAATTCCTCTCTGATGTGGTAGGTTCACTTGCCCCACTCACCACTTTCACCTTGCACTTGCCACAGGTGCCGTTCCCTCCGCAGAGATACTGCACGAAAATCCCCTGCTGCTCCATCAAATGCCACAAAGAAACCTGTCCCGTTCCGGTACAGGTTATCTCCGTGTCCACTGTGCAATTGTCTTTCATCAGGCGAA
>JAQXIY010000086.1 GCA_029008035.1 Lachnospiraceae bacterium | reverse complement strand
TCATACTCAGTCCTCCCACGACTTTCTTATGACATTATAGTACGCTCGTATATATGAAAGGTCAAGCAATTTTACCCGTATTCGGGTATTTTATGCCATTTGGGACAGACCTGGGTGCCATTAGGGACTGTCCCTAATGGCTCTAATGGCACAAACGAAGCACCTCCCTGAATGCCAGGGAGGTGTTTCTAAGTGAATATGCTAAATAGGGGGCTTAGCATTTTTATTACATAATTTTTCTATAAAGTTCCTTTAAATCTTCCACATTGGTATCTCTTGGGTTACCCGGGCAGCAGGCATCAGCAAAAGCATCTGCTGCAAGTACATCCAAATCTTCCTCTCGAATCTTATCATTCTTTGCAGGAATTCCCACATCTGCGGATAGTTTCTTAACGGCATCGATGGCAGCCTTTCTGTATTCTGCCGGTGTCATATCATCAACACCCTCAACGCCCATGGCTCTTGCCACTTCACGGAGTCTCTCACCGGTGTACTCCTGATTGTATTCCATAACGATAGGAAGCATCATCGCACAGGCAACACCGTGTGGTGTGTCATAGTGAGCACCCAGAGTATGTGCGATGGAATGAGCGATACCAAGACCTACATTAGAAAAGCCCATGCCGGCAATATACTGAGCCATAGCCATTCCCTCACGGCCTTCCGGTGTGTTCTCCACAGCACCTCTTAAGTTCTGGGAAATGAGTTTGATTGCCTCCAAGTGGAACATATCCGGGATTTCCCATGCTGCCTTTGTAGTATATCCTTCAATGGCATGTGTCAGTGCATCCATACCTGTTGCTGCGGTAAGTCCCTTTGGCATAGATGCCATCATTTCAGGGTCGATGATAGCCACTTCCGGAATATCATTCTCATCCACGCAGACAAACTTGCGCTCCTTTTCCACATCGGTGATTACGTAATTGATGGTAACCTCAGCAGCGGTTCCTGCTGTAGTTGGAACGGCAATGGTTGGAACTGCATGATTCTTGGTAGGTGCCACGCCCTCCAAAGAGCGGACATCCTCGAATTCAGGATTGGTGATAATCACACCGATTGCCTTAGCAGTATCCATTGAGGAACCGCCACCGATGGTAATGATGGAATCAGCACCACAAGCCTTGAAGGCAGCCACACCATCTTGCACGTTCTTGATGGTTGGGTTTGGCTTAATCTCGGAGTACAGTGTGTAAGGAAGTCCTACTTCCTCCAACAGGTCTGTCACCTTTGCTGTCACACCGAATTTCACCAAGTCAGGATCAGAACACACAAAAATATGCTTGAATCCCTTGCTCTTGGCAATGGCAGGTATTTCTTCGATTGCACCCTTGCCATGGTAGGAAACTGTGTTAAGTACAATTCTGTTTGCCATAAAATGGTCCTCCTTTGAAATAATAATTTATTAGAGCTTATAGCTACCTGATGATAAGGTAACTTTCTCTTTGTTAGGAAGTATTACGGTTGCTGTGGTATTTGCCGGAATGGTGATTTCATAGGAATATTCATCTTCGGAAATCTTCTTCCACCCGCTAACCACCGTACCGTACACACTGTCATAAGACATGGTAGCATGGGTGAAATGACCACCGGGATGAGGCGCAATCACAAAGGCATTTTCCCCTGCCATCTTGATACCGCACATTTCGTCGAATACCCATTCACATACGGCACCTTTGGAGTAATGGTTCAAAGAGGCAATGCCTCCTCCTGTTCCGTTATCAGAGGTGGGACCTTCCCAATCCTCCCAAATGGTAGAGGCTCCTTCTTTTGCCATAAACAGCCATCCGGGCTTCTCCTCATTTTCCAGAAGTCTGTATGCATTCTCCAAATCAATATCCTGAAGCACATAGAGAATAAACGGAGTGGACAAAAATCCGGTTCCCACTCTCCACTGATAATTGTCAAGGGCTTTCATCAGGCGCTTTTGGGCAAATTCTGTCTGCTCCTCATTGAGCAAGTGAAAATATAGCGGACGCACCAGTTTTGCCTGCCTGTCGGTGTCCAAACTATACTTATCCTCCATCACAAGTTTCTGGTATGTGGCCTTTGCTCCGTCACGATATTCCTGATACAACGGAATGTCTTCTGTCTTACCGAGAACCCTTGCAACCTCCATCATGCAGGACATCACATAGCTGAGATATGCCGTTGCCACTTCCGGCTGTGCCTTTACAAAATCCTTAATGCCCATGCTATGAACTTCTTTGGGTTCCGCCCACTCTCCATAATGCTGACCGATATTGTATAAGTACTTTCTGTCTCTCTTAGACAATTTCGTCTTCTCAGAGTTGATTATCATGGTTTTTCCCGTGCGGGAAATCATGTATTTGGCATAACTTTTCATATTGTCATAATACTTCTCAATCACCTGGCGGTCTCCGTACTTTTTCCACATACGGTATGGAATTAAAATCCCCGCATCTGACCAGCCCACAGAACCATTCATGGTTCTCATATATGGGTCAGTCCCTCCCTCAGGGGCTATCTGGGGAAAATTCCCATCTTTTGTCTGCCAATCGCACAAATCATTTTCATACTTCATAGCAAATGGCATATAGTTCACCATATAACTGGCAGTGTTCACAAAAAGCTGGGCATCTCCACTCCATCCGTGACGCTCTCTGGTGGGACAGTCTGTGGGCAAATCCCCGGAGTTGTTTTTCAATGACCACAAAGTATTCTGCACAAACTGATTCAAAAGAGCATTGGAACTGTCAAAGGTAAATGTGGTCTCAAATCCGGAATAAACGGCGATGGCCACAAAATCCTCCGGCTTCACATCCACGGTTGTCTCCAGCAACATATACTGGAAGCCGAAGATGGCAAATCTTGTCTTGTAGGAGTTCTCTCCCTCCTTGCAGAAATACTCAACCTGCTGCAACGGCGTGATATAATCCTTCTTCACACACTGAATGTTATGCTGGGTAAATTCTCCCTCTGCATCCAACTTCTCACCGAAGCGCAAAAAGATTCTCTGTCCTGCCTTGGCATTCACATGGAATTCCACATACCCTGCAATGTTTTGTCCAAAATCCAGCACTTTCTTTCCGGATGGTGTAATAATCAACTTCGGGTTCACAAATCGCTCGTGCTCACCGAGGGCAAAGTTGTTGGAAGCCACAGGGACGATGGGATGTGTAGTCACTTTTGCCTTATCCCAGGTTGCTCCTTTGAAATCTTCCATTCCGGCATCGTAGATTTCGCCATCCTTATTATCCGCAAAACGAATGGGGCCCTCATTGGTCCAATGGAAACTATCATCTGTGGCAATACACGTCACACTGCCATCGGTAAAAGTAACCTCCACCTGTGCCAACAGCTTCGTCTCTTTACCATAATAATTCTTCATTCCCCATGCACCTACGGAGCCGCGATACCATCCGTCTGCCAGCATAAATGTCAATGTATTTTCACCTGACCTGACAAGTTCAGTGATGTCTGCAGTCTGATATTGCACTCTCTTCCGGTAATCGGTAATACCGGGCGCAAGACAAAAGTCTCCCATTTTCTTTCCGTTAAGAGAGCCCTCGTAGATACCGCAGGCTGTCATATAGGCTCTGGCCTTCAAAACTTCCTTGCCCTCCGGCACATAAAAGGATTTTCTAAAACAGTCAACCGGATAGCGCTTTTTCTTATTCACGGTATAATTGCCGGCAATCCATTTGGCCTGCCAGTCACTCTCCTTGAGAAGTCCCATCTCAAAGCAAGCTGTATCGCTGGACTCCGGTACATCCTTCTCATCCCACACAGTCACATTCCAAACAACCTTAGTGCGACTCTTCAGGTGTTCCCCCTGCCATGGAATCAAGTGCATCTGATTAGAACGAACTTTGCCTGAGTCCCAGAGGAGATTTCCCGCATCATCCTTCGCCACAATCCGGTATGCACTTTGCTCCTTGCCCTCAGAAAACACCCAGCTAAAGCGTGGGCAACTCACATCAATGCCTATAGGGTTTGTCATATACTCTGTCTTTAACTTCACTGCTTTCATATGCTTTACCTCATTATTTCCCTGTAATCATAGTTTTAATGCCCCGGAAAAAATGGCCATTGGCAATTTCCAGTAGTCCCTCAAAAATACCACCTTTCATTCCGCTGGAAATCTGCATACTGCGAAGCGGACTACCCACGCTGGAGGCCATCAACATGCGAAACTCCGGATTCTCATAATCTACCTTTCCGCCGTTGCCTTTTGCCACAACCTTCTCCACTGCCTTATACATAATCTTCATAAGCAGAGAATCTTCCTTCATCTCCATCACAGTATTGTCCATGGTATACTGCCTTTTTTTTAAGATTTGAGGCTTGTATGCCCTCCCCATGGCAAGCTCCAGATCCTCCTGTTGCGGAATCCCGGCAAAGGTGGCATACCAACTGTCTTTCTGCCATTCCGGTGTGGGCATTTCCACACCTTCTTTATATATTGTCTGTCTTAGGGAAATGTCTGCGCTGCTGCCTCCCACGACAACCGCATACTCTCCCTTAGGCACCTTCCAGCCATCCTGCCAGATGGCAAAAGATCGGTCACATAAAGGCAGGGATACTTCTCTGCTTTCTCCCGCCTGCAAAAACACTTTTTTGTACCCTTTCAGTTCACGAACCGGTCTGTGGATGCCATCCCGGGGAGCTTCGATATACATCTGTACCGTCTCCGCTCCATCCCTGTCTCCCACATTGGTCACCAGTACTTTTACCTGACTGTCAGATACTTCTATATCAGAATAGACAAACTGCGTGTAGGAAAGACCATATCCAAAAGGCCAACGAACCTTTTTCTGTGCCTTATCATAATAACGGTATCCCACATAGATACCTTCTTGATACAAGGCATCTCTGGTCTTTCCATAATAGGGGGAGGATACGCAGTCGTCATTGCGGAACGGCCAGCTTTCTGCCAGTTTTCCGCTGGGGTTAGCATTTCCATAGAGGAGATTGGCAATAGCCTCTCCTCCTGCCTGTCCGGGAAGTCCCATATATAGGATTCCCTTCACTTTATCTGCCCATGGGCATTCCACCACACAACCGCACAGTAAAACCACCACGGTGTTGGGATTGGCCTCTGCCACCGCCTCAATCATGCGGATGTGACCCTGGGGCATTTTCATGTCCTCACGGTCAAAGCCCTCCGACTCATATCTGCCGGGAAGCCCCGCAAATACAACGGCTATTTCTGCTTCTTTTGCTTTTTTTGCGGCCTGTTTTAACATGTCATTTGTGGTGTCGCCTCGCTCATCGCATCCCGGGGCATAGGAAGCACCTTGGATATAGTCTAGGGGCTGACTGATTTTTGTTGGGTTGATATGACTGGAGCCTGCACCCTGATAGCGCAGTTCCTTTGCCATATGTCCCACTACAACAATCTTAGCATTAGCGCGAAGGGGCAAAATATCATCTTTATTTTTCAGCAACACCGCTCCCTGCTCTGCCGCTTTTCTTGCCAAAGCATGGTGTGTCTCTTGCCAATTTTCTTGTACATTGCAATTGTTCAGCGTCTCTGTAACCTGAAATACCAGTTGTAGCACCCGAGTAGCGGAAGCGTCCACATTCTCTTCCGAAAGTGTACCCTCTCTCACTGCCTTTACTACAGCCTTTTCCATAAAGTCGCTTCCACCGGGCATATTCAAATCACAGCCTGCTCGAAAGCCTTCCAAACGGTTATTCATGGCACCCCAGTCGGTAACCACCATACCATCAAAGCCCCAGTCAGTTCGAAGAATATCTGTAAGCAATTCCTTGTGATCACTGCAGTGAATGCCGTTTAATTTGGGATAGGAACACATCACAGTGGATGGCTTCCCCTCCTTGACTGCAATTTCAAAAGCTGTCAAATATAATTCCCGCAAGGTTCTGTCGTCCATCACACTGTCGGAAGTAAAACGACATGTTTCCTGAGAGTTTGCCGCAAAATGTTTCAGGCTTGTGCCAACTCCCTGATCTTCCACGCCACGGATAAACCCTGCTGCCAGCTTTCCCGCCAAATAAGGGTCCTCACTGAAATACTCAAAATTCCGTCCACAGAGAGGATTTCTCTTGAGGTTGGCGCCGGGGCCCAGAACCAACCCCACCTTCTGAGACAGGGCCTCTTGACCGATAGCATTTCCGATTTCCTGAAGCAATTCATCATCCCAGCTTCCCGCCGTTGTCACCTCTGCGGGAAAGCAGGTGGCGGGCCGGGATTTATTCACTCCCAGCATATCCGCTCCTTCCCCTGTATCCTGCTTGCGAAGACCGTGAGGGCCATCACACATAAATATGGAGGGAATGCCGTATTTCTCATACTTCTTGGTCTCCCAGAAGGAGGCACCGGAGCAGAGAGCCACCTTGTCCTCCAGGGTCATTTCATCGATTATCTTCTTAATACCATCCATTTGCATTATGCTTTCTCCTCACGACGAGCCTTAATCTCTGCCTGCTTCTTATCAATATCCTTCTCCACATTCAGGAAAATCAAGAGAATTACCAGAATAATACCGGTAATCACTTCCAGACCTACAAATCCGAAGGTAATCACATTCTGAACTGCCGCACTCTGAACAGCGGCAACCGTCTCACCATTGATAATTTCCGGTGCCACATATCCCGCCTTTGCCAAAAGGCCGTTAAATAGTCCCTGACAAATACCTACCATAGCCACCGCGATAATATTGTACACAGACATGGCTGTTCCGTCGCTTCGGAAACCGTTCTTCCACTCCATGTGATCCATAACATCTGCAAACAGCGCCATAAATACATAAGCACATGGCAGGCCACCGATGTTCTTGATAAACTGGCCCACCAGCATCATCACCATATTGGTTGGGAACATCCAGCAGATAGCACCACCAATGGCGTAAAGAATAAATCCTGCCAAGGTAAGGTTGCGCTTACCAAATTTCTTAGCCAACGGCCACACTGCAAAGATACCGATTCCCATTGGAATACCACCGATCACAGAAATCATGGTCTGGGTAATACCGTCATTGTATGTACCAAGCACATAGTTGCAAAAATAAACAAGACTCATATTCTTAATGGATGAACCGAAGGTGTATACCAAAAAGTAAGCATATATAATAATCATATATTTATCTGAAAAAATTGCCTTTAACTGTGTCAGGAAAGGGACATCCTCCTGCTCCTCATCCTGTGTCTCCTCTGTGACACGCTCTTTGGTGAAATAATACTCCATAAGGGTCAGTGGTAAAGCGATAATGGAGAGAATACACATCAGAGTAATCCACTTGCCCTGATCTACGCCAATTTTCGGCATAATCATCATAGGGAAAATCAGTGCCACCAGGATTCCGCTCATCATAATGGCAGCAATCTGGTTAAATACCGACAGGCTACCTCGCTGAGTAGTATTTCTGGTAGACAGCGGTACCATGAGATTATGACTCATATTAAATATTGTATAGGCAAAAGAATAAAACAGGTTGTAAGAAACCATTACCCAGATTACCTTAATGGTCTCTGATCCTGTTGGCACTGTAAACAAAAGAATTCCCGTAACAGCAAGCAGCGGTGCAGACAGGAGAAGCCATGGTCTGGCCTTGCCCTGTGCTGTATGAGTGTGATCAATCACATATCCCATAATTACATTGGTAATCGCATCAATCACCTTGGAAATAATGGGAAACATGACAAGAAATGCCCCGCCCCATACACTGGTGAGTTTTAGCACATCTGTATAGTAAACATTCAGATAGGTTGCCAACACCGCGTTCAGCAAGAGGGCTCCCGCCGGTCCCAGCAGATAGCCCAACCATCTCTCGGACTTTTGCACATCCGCATTTGTAACCCGACTGCGAAAGATGGGTTGATCTAATTTTTTCTTTTTATCCATAGTAATTTCCTCCTGACAAATACATATGTCTTCTTTCCTTATTTAACCAAATTGTATCATCATCCATCTTCCCATTCTTGTATATTTGTATCTATCATAGTATAATTGTAACTACTTGGAGGTTCGCTATGAAAAATATAGATTACAACTATTTATGTACAGTAATTGGAAATCTGTCCGGTATTCCCATTCGAGTTTATGAGGATAAACAGCAGGTGTTTTATCATTCCTTGACTTATCTGCCTACGGATCCGGCGAAGTTATATTTGGATGACATTTTTAACATCCAAACATCCATCGGGTACTATGTGACAAAGCAGTTTCACTACTATGGCATTATCAATTCCGGCCACCTTAAGATTGTGATGGGTCCCAGTGGGCAGGCAACCCATACGAAGCAGGAACTTAGGGAACTGGCCTTTGAATCCAATGTAAATGCAGATGATATCGATGATTTTGTGCGAGGGATGCAGGGCATTGTCCCAATGCCTCCGGAAAGTATGATGCAGATGCTCTGTGCCATAAATTATTTTTTTAACAACGAGAAGTACTCTCTGGAAGACATCACCATCTACGATCAGGAGCAAAAAGAATTGGAAAACAGTATCAATCAGCATCGGGTCACCAAAAGTTTTGAAGATATTTTGCCGGAGCAAATTGCCTTTATTCACAACACCTATGACCTGGAACAACACCTGATGGATATGGTACAGCGAGGTGACAGTAAGTCTCTGGGGCAATGGCTGTCCCATGCCCCGGCCATCCGCAGCGGACAGCTTGCCCCGGATCAACTTCGTCAGAAAAAGAACACCTTTATCGTATCTGCCACCCTGGCATCCCGGGCAGCAATCCGAGGAGGTATGGCGGTGGATGATGCCTTTTCCCTCAGCGACGCTTACATACAAAAATGCGAAGTGTTAAACTCCCTGGACCGGATTACCAATCTGCAATACCATATGGTACAGGATTTCACTGACCAGGTTGAACGACTGCAAACAAAGAGCCATCTCTCCCCTTTGGTTATGGAGGTGAGCCACTACATCAAACATCATATGTCAGAACCTATCACCGCTGATGCCATTGCAGAAGAACTTTTCCTCAGCCGCCCTTATCTTTCCCGGAAATTCAAGCAAGAAACCGGAGAAAGTCTCACGGACTTTATTTTAAAAGAGAAGGTTGAGGAGGCCAAACGGCTTCTTCGATACTCGGACAAATCCCTGTCTGCTGTAAGCATTTATCTGGGATTTTCCTCCCAGAGCCACTTTACAAAAGTATTTAAAAAGTATGTATCTATGAGTCCGGGAGAATACAGAAAGAAGAACACCATTTTATGATTTTTCTTC
>JAQXIY010000085.1 GCA_029008035.1 Lachnospiraceae bacterium | reverse complement strand
GAGGAAGACGGGAAGTTGCATCCTACGGCAGCAGGCATGCTGATGTTTGGTGATGAGTACAACATTGTACCACCGGTACACAAGGCACTCCGTGAAGCTTTGGCAAACTGCTTGATTAATGCAGATTACCATGGCTTGCGTGGTGTTGTAATCCGTAAGGAACCAGACAAGCTGGTGTTAGCAAATCCTGGTTATGTCAGAACGGGTAAAAAGCAGATGCGTCTTGGTGGCGAATCCGATCCGCGAAATAAGGTTCTTATGAAAATGTTTAATCTTATCAATATTGGTGAACGAGCCGGAAGTGGTGTGCCGAATATTTTTAATGTCTGGGCAGATGAAGGTTGGGAAGAACCGGTGATTGAAGAGAGATTTGATCCGGATAGAACGGTACTTTCGCTTTCTTTCAAAAAAAGCGGCGATAAAAAAGCGGCGATAAAAAGCGGCGATAAAAAAGCGGCGATAAAAAGCGGCGATAAGAAAGTGACGAAGAAAACTCAAATGCAATATGATAGAATTCTTGAATTTATGGAAGATGGAAAAGAGTATGGCATTTGGGATTTCTGTGAATTGTTAGGATTAAAAGAAAGTCGTACTAAAGATATTTTGAAGGGACTTTCTGATAGGATTGAAATTATTGGCAGTAATCGTGACAGACGTTACAAGAAAAAGTAAATAATGACATAAAAATGGGAAACATATCATCAAACTTGCATGTATAGTATGCAAGCTACATGCAAGTTTAATGTTTTGTTAAAAACTAAGTAGTAAGAGTTTGAAATAGCAATCAGATAAGGAGATGAGATAAGTTGAATATTACTTTTTTTATCGGCAATGGATTTGATATTAATATTGGCTTGGCTTGACGGGAATGAAAAGCTCTGGTCTGATTTAGAAGAAAAACTAGGACAAGAAAAATATGTATTTGAAGAACCGGGAGCAATAAAAAAAGTTTTTGAGGAGTATGTTAAATTTTTTTGTGAATTACCGGTAGAAGATGTTACATCTATAAAAAAGACCATGGAAGTGTGTAAAAACGAAGAATTCTTGTATTCATATGTAACATTTAACTATACTAATATTTTGGATAGAACAGTAAATTCAAGGGTTTCGAGCATTTGCTCGGAACCCTTTTTGCATTCTGAATTTCTTTTGAAATGTGTGAAAAAAGTCCATGATAACAGAATAAATAAAATGAGTGAAATAGATGAATACCAACAGATGCAATTCCTTATTATTTTGTGTATAATAAAAACAAACACGACATATAGATGTCGTGTTATGAATGATATGATACATAAGGAAGTGAAAGTGATATGAAAATAGATAGGCTTATCGGTATTCTCTCTATACTTTTGCAGGAAGAGAAGACTACCGCACCGGAATTGGCGAAACGATTTGAGGTTTCAAGAAGAACAATAAACAGAGATATTGAAGATTTATGCATGGCTGGTATACCCATTGTCACATCACAGGGTGCAGGCGGCGGCATTAGCATAATGGATGGCTATAAGATGGATCGGACAATTCTGTCATCTAAGGACATGCAGATGATTATGGCTGGTCTTCGAAGTCTTGATAGTGTAAGTGGCAGCCATTATTATGGACAGCTTATGGAAAAGCTCAAGGCTGGTTCATCTGATTTTGTCAGTGGGAATGAGTCTATATTAATTGATTTGTCATCATGGAATAAGGAAAGTTTGTCGCCAAAGATTGAACTGATTCAGGACGCCATCGAGCTTGAGAAAACTCTAAGATTTCAATACTACGCCCCCGGAGGAGAAACAGAGAGAGAAATCGAACCATATTTCCTGATTTTCAAGTGGTCAAGCTGGTATGTGTATGGATACTGTCTGCTTAGGAATGATTTTAGAATGTTTAAGTTGAACCGCATGACAGATATTGCACATGTGAAATCTTTTGAAAAGAAACAAGATGTACCTGTGCCGGATTTATCAAAGGAGAAGGTTTTTCCGTCAGACGTTAGAGTTAAAGCGCTGTTTGAACCGTGCATGAAATGGCAACTGATTGAGGAATACGGTGCAGAGTCATTTACAGAGCAACCTGATGGAAAACTATTATTTGAATGCGATTATGCTGATGATGAGGGACTACTGTCATGGCTGCTTTCGTTGAGGGATAAGGTCACTGTTATTGAACCGGAGTCAATTAGGAGAAAGATGTTTCATATCGCTACGGAGCTTACGGAAAAATATAGAAAGGAATAACTGAAAATGGCATTTGATTTTAAGAAAGAATTTAAAGAATTTTATATGGCAAAGAACAAGCTAATGAGGGTAGACTTCACCATGAAATCTATATGTCTGATACAAGAAGAGTTGCTCCGGAAAAGTGGAAGACTGTAATCAGACATCCAATATGTAAAAAGGAAGGGCCAAGAGGATGAGTAAAGCATTGGTAGTTGTTGATATTCAGAACGATATTACAAAGAACTATAGAGGAATTATCGACAGTATAAATAAGGTGATTGAATGGGCGCAAAACCAGGAAATGTTCATTGTTTACATTAAGCACAATAATATTACAGCCGGCACCAGAACCTTCAAACCGGATACGAAAGGTGCAGAACTTGTGCCGGAGCTTTCTTTGGTGTCAGACCATATTTTCGTGAAAACGAAAGCAAATGCATTAACCAGTGATAAATTTGCAGAGTTTATCGCCCAAAATGAAAATGACGAATTTTATGTATGCGGAGCAGACGCTACGGCGTGTGTAAAGTCAACATGTTATAATATGGCGAAGGCAGGCTATACCGTTCATGTTCTTTCGGACTGTGTTACCAGTTATGACTTGAAGAAGATAGATGAAATGCTTGATTACTATGAAAAGAAAGGCTGTGAAGTGAAACCGTTTGATGAATATGTTATGGGAGGGAGAACCAAATGAAGTATATCCAAGTAACAAAAGAAAATTTAGAGAAGGAACACATCTGTTGCGCAATCTCTAATAATAAGGACATACAGGTGTCATCTAAGAAAGCCTGGCTGGCGGAACGGTTCGATGAAGGTTTGGTTTTCCTAAAAAGCGAGGAGAGAGGAAAGTGTTTTATCGAATACATCCCTGCAGAGTATGCGTGGAATCCGATTGATGCCGAGGGGTATATGTATATTGATTGCTTGTGGGTTGCCGGCTCTTTTAAAGGGCATGGATATGCTACTGATTTGCTGAACGCATGCATAGAGGACAGTAAACAGCAAAACAAAAAGGGACTTTGCATTTTATCCTGTGCAAAAAAGAAACCATTTCTTTCGGATTCTAAGTTTTTAGAGTATAAAGGATTTGAACCCTGCGACGAAGCTGACAATGGAGTGCAACTCTGGTATCTGCCCTTTGATAAGGGGGAGCCACCTAAGTTTATGCCAAATGCAAAGCATCCCCATATCGATGAGAAAGGATA
The DNA here is from genome assembly GCA_029008035.1 of Lachnospiraceae bacterium. Classification (GTDB taxonomy): domain Bacteria; phylum Bacillota; class Clostridia; order Lachnospirales; family Lachnospiraceae; genus Pararoseburia. The sequence continues at coordinate 21,578 of JAQXIY010000085.1, read as the reverse complement.
TATTCTTTATTATACCAATCAGTGCCCGTTTAATGCAAAATATGTTCCCATATTAGAGGAACTTGCAAAAGAAAAGGATATCAAATTCAAGGCGATTCAGCTAAAGAGCAGAGAAGAGGCTCAGAATGCGCCAACGCCCATTACAACATATGCGTTGTTCTGTGATGGAGAGTATGTTACAAATGAGCAGATGAATGACAAAAGGTTTTTGAAACTAATATCACAATAATTGTCAGGAATGCTATTTATTTCCGGTACTGGCAAAAAATCAAATATTTATGTGATACATTGTAGGAGTAGTTTGTATTATAAGTGAAGGCCTTTGAAACGCAGGAGGAACAGCTTGGAGATACAAGAATATAAGCGACTGACCAGTCTGTATATTGATATGGTATATCGAGTTGCATTGAATGGATGCAAAAATAAATATGACGCGGATGACATTGTGCAGGAGACTTTCCTTAAACTGCTGAGATGTCGGAAACAGTTTGAAAGTGATGAGCACGCACGAAACTGGTTGATTCGGGTGGCAATCAATGAGTGCAACAGTATGTGGAATTCTTCTTGGCGCAAGAAAGTGATTCTTACAGATGAGCAAGAAGACAAACCCGTGTTTTCCACCCCGGAGCAAAGTGAATTGTATGAACTAGTAATGCAGATGTCACCAAAGTACCGACAAGTCATATATTTATATTATTTTGAAGGATTCAGTGCAAGAGAAGTAGCTTCTATCTTGAAAATATCGGAAACTGCTGTTCAAACAAGATTGCAACGAGCACGTAACAAGTTAAAAGAGCAATTAGGAGGCATGATATGAATAAGGACAAACCAATAAGAGAACTATACAATGCTACTTTCCGAGAGATTCATGCTTCTGATGAATTGAAAGGAATGGTAGAGGATATGGCGAATCAGAAAAATATCATATGGAAAAATGTATGGAAAAAGAGTGTTGCAGCTGCTGCAGCAATTGCATTGGCATTTGTGGCGGGAAATGTTGTGACATATGCAGCCGCCGGTGAGAATCTTGTCAAGTATGTAACGATAAAGATTCAGGGAGAGAATACAAATCTGGAGCAAGAAATCAAGCTGGAAAAGACTGTAGATGAAAACGGTCAACCATGTTATCGGGGAACATTTGGAACGGATACAGAATATGGAGAGCTTGAGGTGGTGACCGACGATTTTGATGTAAACGGAACGATAAGTAGTTCTGAAGGAGTAGAATATACAGAGGATTCAGAACCCCAAGTAGCGATTGAGATTAAGGAAAAGACGACCCAGAAGTAGAATGATTCCATTCAATCTTATGTTTCAGAAATTATGATAGATGATACGGGAGATGAACGACATGAAAATTGTAATGCTAAACGGACAAAATCACAAGGGAAGCAGCTACCATATAGGCCGCATAATTGCGGATAAAATAAAAGGAGACAATGAGATTAAAGAATTCTTCTTTCCCCGGGACTTAAATCATTTCTGTGCCGGATGTTATAGGTGCATTGAAGACGATGCGGCCTGTCCTTATTACGAAGAGAAAAAGATTATTATGGACGCTGTGGAGGAGGCTGATATCCTCATTGTGACAACGCCCACCTATTGTATGCATGTGTCGGCTCCGTTGAAATCTTTTATCGATACCACATTTGATTATTGGATGGTACATAGACCAAAGAAATCTATGTTTAGCAAGCGGGCAGTGATTGTTTCCACATCTGCGGGGGCTTCTCCAAAATCAACTATGAAGGATGTGGAAGACGCTTTGTTTCATATGGGTGTGCCATTCATTCTTAAATATGGTTTGGCCGTTCAGGCAATGAATTGGGATGGAATTCGCCAGTCAAAGAAGGAAAAAATTGATAAAGATACCACCAAAATTGCAAAAAAACTAAGCACAGACAAGAAACCTCGTGTTGGGATTAAGACAAGATTCACATTTAACATGATGGGTATGATGCAGAAAAAGGGCTGGAGTGCATCTCCGGTGGAAAAGGCCTATTGGGAGCAGAACGGCTGGTTTGACGGTGAGAGACCTTGGAAGTAGGCGGTTGGTATTACTCCAAACGCAATCATAGAAATGATTGTGACGATGCTCCTCATTTATGGTATGCTTATTGTTAAGAAAGAAACCGGTAATGCATGGGGATGCGTACTTGTCTTCTGTATGTACTGGAATGCATTGTAAAAAGGAGAACGAAATGGTAAAGCATGTGATTTTGTGGACTTTGAAAGAAGAACTCAGTGAAGAAGAAAAAGAGGCCATCAAAGCTGGGATTAAGGAAGGATTGGAAGGTCTTAAGGGACAGATTCCGGGACTGCTGGAGATACAGGTCAATACCAATGGCCTTGCCAGCTCCAATGCAGACCTTATGCTGGATTCCACCTTTGAGAGTGATGATGCATTGAAGGGATATGCAGTACATCCGGCACATGTTGCTGTAGCAGATGGAAAGGTGAGACCATATACAGCAAGTAGAGTATGTCTGGATTACGAGATTTAGACGTAATTGTACAAAATTAATTATGTAACTGGTGACATTGCTTGCGATACTGGGAGGGGGAGATACCCTCAAACTCGCGGAATACACGATTAAAGTGTGTCAGATTTGTAAAGCCGGTATCGTGAGCAGTGTCGGTGACATTTTGATTTGTCTCCATAAATAAACGCTTGGCATTCATAATGCGTGTTTGGTTCAAATATTCCACAATGGTTCTATTGGTATTTTTCTTAAATTCTCTACACAAATGATATTCACTTACATAAAATTTGTCTGATAAGAGTTTCAATGTGATTTCTTCAGCATAGTGTGTATGTAGATATTGAATAACTTCTGTTATTCTGTTTCTACGAAGAATACCGCAGGCTTCCTGCTTCATTCGCAATGTTTCTATCATAATCAAATTAATAAGGTCTTCCATATATGCCTCGTGATCGTCCATAACAGAATCCTGTTCTTCCAAAAGAGTATAGATATATCGTCTCAATTTACGAAGGCTTTCAAGCTCAGGGCGATATACAGAATTGGAATGTGTTAGCTTGTCCAAAAGCTTCGGGGAGTGAATGGATTCCGGGCGAAAATAGATGACAGTTCGGGAGAATGCCATATTTGGGTCCCCATAAGAACGGTGCATTGTCTGTGGAGGGAAAATAATACAGTCTCCAGTCTGCATCTCAAAAAGTTTATCATCCATCAGATGATATCGATTACCCCTATCCAAAAAATACATTTCGAAATAATCATGGTAATGGGATTGAGACATATTGTCGTTGTTCCCGGATACGGCGGCAACTGCAGTTCGAGAACCGTTTGCCATTTTTGCTTGAGCCACATCAATCATCAGCGAAAACTCCTTTCTGAAAAAAAGATATCATATACTGATCAAAAGAGCAAGATATGTAAAAGAAGTACATATATTCAGCATAATATGTGTAGTTATTGTGGTGTTTTCGAAATAATATTAGACTTAAGGAGGACGAAGGGATGAAAATATGTTATAAGGCGGGTGCGGTATCCGCAGAAAAGAGTTATTATTCCATTGCCACAGATGCAGTGGAAATTCGTTTGTGGTTTTTGACAGACGATATCATTCGTATCCGGGCAGGATTTGATGGAGATTGGGATGAGGCATCCTATAGTCTTGTGACCACAGCCTGGGAATCCAGAACAGATGAACTTATGAAGGATTGTCGCAAGAGAGTGGATGTGGCAGCAGCAGAACTTTCTGACGGAGACAACAAGGCTGTCATCAAGGGTGAGAAATTAACCGTGGAGATTGAGAAGGATCCGTTTCGTATCCTGATTTATGATGCAGAAGGTACACTACTTCACGCAGATATACCGGATTTGGCGTATCGCGAAGATTCCAACAAGCGCAGAATACACACCAGCCAAATTGAAGCGGATGACTATTTCTACGGTTTTGGAGAAAAGAGCGGGGAAATCAATAAGGCCCAGAAGTATATGAATATGGCACCGGGTGATGCCATGGGCTATGACCCCAAGGAGACGGATTCTCTCTACAAGCATATTCCTTTCTATATCAAGCTAAATGGCACTACCAAGAAGGCCGTTGGATACTTTTACCATAGCACGTCAGAATGCGATTTCAATATGGGACGGGAAAAGCGAAATTATTGGCATCGCTATTCTACTTTTCGGGCTGACGCAGGGGATATAGATTTATTCTTTATGGCAGGTCCAACCATCAAGGATGTTGTTAGCAACTACACAACCTTAACTGGAACATCCATGCTTCTGCCAAAGGCAGCCCTGGGGTATCTGGGAAGTTCTATGTATTACCCGGAGCTACCTGCAGACTGCGATGATGCCATTTTAGACTTTATCGACACCACGAAGGAAGAGGAAATTCCGGTGGATGGATTTCAACTGTCATCGGGATACTGTGCCGTTGAGACTGCCGAGGGAATCAAGAGATGCTGTTTCACATGGAATCGTAAGAGATTCAAAAATCCTGCAGAGTGGTTTTCCAAGATGAAAGAGAGAGGCATTGTGGTTTCTCCAAATGTGAAGCCGGGAATGCTTCTGGTTCACCCGCTTCTTGACGAAATGAAAGAGAAAGACATGTTTGTCTCAGACAGTGAAAAGGATGAACCGGGCGTGGGCACATGGTGGGGAGGCAAAGGAATCTTTGTTGATTTTACTAAGAATGAGACTAGAAAGAACTGGAAGGAATACTTAAAGAAATCCCTCATCAAATATGGGTGTGAATCTGTTTGGAATGATAACTGTGAATATGATTCCATGGTGGACAAAGACGCCAGAGTTTACTTTGAAGGAAAAGGTGGCACCATTGGCAACTTAAAACCTGTTATGAGTAACCTTATGTGTCAGCTGTCAAATGAGGCTGTTGTGGAGCATAACCCAGAGGTTCGACCATTTTCCGTATGTCGTTCCGGCCATGCAGGAATTCAGAGGTATGCCCAGGTTTGGGCCGGGGATAATCTTACCTGCTGGGAAGCGCTAAAGTATAACATTGCCACTATACTTGGTATGGGATTATCCGGTGTGGCAAATCACGGCTGTGATGTGGGAGGCTTTTATGGTGTGGCACCGGAGCCGGAGCTGTTTGTGCGCTGGGTACAGAATGGCATTTTCATGCCGAGATTTTCCATCCATTCCACCAATACGGACAACACGGTGACAGAACCATGGATGTATTCTGATATGACCCAATATATCAGGGATGCTATCAAGTTCCGCTACCGCATGATTCCATATTTATATTCTTTGGAATATAGAGCAAACCAGACGGGACTTCCCATTATGGAGCCTATGTTTATGACTTTCCAGAATGACGAGAATACCTATGAGGAGGGTGTGGACTTCATGTGGGGCGACTATTTGATGGTTGCCAATGTGGTGGAAAAGGGAGCCACAACCCGAAAAGTATATTTGCCAAAGACGGAGGATGACAGAGAGAGGTTCTATGATTTTTACACAAGAGAAGAATACCTACCGGGTCAGGAAATTGAGCTTCCGGTAGACATAAGCTCCATTCCGCTATTTGTAAGAAGTGGTGCAATCATCCCTATGGCCGAAAACCAATTATACAATCTTATGAATGATCAGGTGAGTGGTCTTCATATCCTTTTTGCACCGGATGTGGATTCTACATTTACCATGTATGATGATGATGGAAAGTCCAACGACTATAAGGACGGAGTATATAAAAAGACAGACATTGCAGTAAAGTCCGGTGTGAAGACATATATCAATTTTGCATCTGAAGGAAGTTATGAGAATCAGGTAGAAACTATGTATTTGGATGTGATTCATCGGGAGAAGTCACCCTTCTATGTGGAACTTGACGGAAGACAGCTCCCTCATTTCTTGCACAGACGCAAGTTTGAGGAAGCCACGGAAGGCTGGTATTACAGCCAAACAAAGAAGAGTGTACAGATCAAATATCCGAATCCGAAACAAAACCATGAAGTGATGATATCTTTCGAGGTGTTTGATATGATTGGCATGTAATGATACAAAGGATATGACATTGAAATCAAATTCGGGCTATGATATAGTTTAATCAGACCAAGATGACAGGAAATGCAAAGACGCGAGAGATGGTGTCTTTGCATTTTTTGTATAAATGACATTAGTGAAGCAATCATGGAGACAAAGTCAAAGGGCGGTGATGGCGTGATTTATGTAGAGAATCTTAATAAACAGAGCTTGAAAGATTACATAGACCAAGGGGAATTTGAAATGTACTTGCAACCCCAGTATTCCATTGTGAAAAACACCATCATCGGGGCAGAGGCGCTTACCAGGTGGAAGCACAAGGATATGTATATTTCTCCCGGGGAGTTTATTCCGGTATTGGAGCGGAAAAATCTGATTTCTATTTTGGATCGATATATATGGACCTGCGCCTTTCGGTTACAGGAGAAGAAGAGAAGAGAGGGACAACAAATCATACCCATTTCTATCAATGTATCCAGAAGTGATTTTAGTCACTTGGATGTGTATGGCGTCTTAACAGAGCTGAGCAGAACCTACTGTGTGCCTCCCGAGGATATACATCTTGAGATTACAGAGACAGCCTTTGTGGAAGATAAGCAAGCCATCTACACAGCCGTGAGAGATTTGAAACGGTTGGGCTTTCAGATTCTCATCGACGACTTTGGCAGCGGATACTCTGCCTTAAACACTTTAAAGGACATTGATGCCGACATTGTTAAGCTGGATATGAAGTTCTTTGACTTGAATGAGAAGAATAGCATGAGAGCCAGAGATATTATCGGTGCGGTGATTCAGATGACACAGAGTCTGGGGATGGGAATTATTGCAGAAGGTGTGGAGAACGCGGAACAGCTTGATATCCTAAAAGAATTTGGCTGTGATGTGATTCAGGGCTACTTCTTCTACCGACCTATGAATGTGTCTGACTTCGATATGACGATGCGGCGTGTCTTAGATACCGCATCCAGAAAAAATATAGACAGCAGAGCCTTTGGAGAGGAATGTCTTGACGAGAGCATAAGGCTTTTGGAGAGGGGAGAATATGAAAGTGCATTGAGTCTGGCCAAGCGGGCATTGAGTCAAATCAGCGTGGATTTTGACGGGAATTTGTACTGCAATATGGAAAATATTATCGGTGCCATCTATACAGCGATGGGCAATGAGATGATGGGCATGGAACACTACCTCACCGGATTGTCTGTTTCCCTAAAAGTAGATAATTCCGCTGTCAGCGGTAAACTTTATAATAATATAGGCTGTGTATATCAGGCTTTGGGGGACCCGCAGCAGGCAATCAAATATTTTCTTCTGGCTATGGAGGAACTGAAGCGCCCGGAGAATAAGAAAGAAGATTTATATGAACAGCGTTGCTTTATTTCCAACATTAATCTGGCTGACGAATATTTTAAACTGGGAGCTTTTGAGGAGTCAGAGCATTATTTGAACCGGGCGGCAGAGCTGGTGGATAATTCTGCTAATGAGGACTACTATCTGACATATCGAGCTGCCCAATGCAAGTTATATTTGCAGACAGGCAGAGAGGATTTTGTGAGAGAGATTTTTCCCGATGTTGTTGATATGGCTATGAATATTAGAGACTGGTCGGAGTTTTGGAGTTATCTGGAACCGGTATGTGATATAGCCTTGGCTTTGAATGAGATGGATGAGATGAAGAGAATTATCCAACGAATGGAGCAACAGGCTGACCTGTATTCTGTGGAGCAGTTAGGTCTTGAGATTAGAATAAGAATTCATGAGAAATTATTGGTGTACTATGAGAACATAGGGGACTCTGAGAAGGCGCGTCAAACTGAATTTGAGTACTTCAGACTTTGCAAGATGCAGTATCAGGAAATGAAGAAGGCCCGTGTGGAGGCAATAAACTATAAGATTCAGTTGAATTTGCAGCACGAAGAGAATGCAAAGTTTAAAAAGCAGATTGACATTGATCAGCTTACCGGCGTGGGCAATCGGTATAAGCTGGAAAAAGATTACAAAATGATTAAAGGCATTTGCAGCGAGCGAAAATGTCCGGTTGGTATTGGTATTATAGACTTGGATAATTTCAAGTATATCAATGATACGTACGGTCATTTGCAGGGGGACTGGTATTTGAAAACTGCCAGTCGAATTATCAAGGAGGCAGTGGTTAATACGGGTGGCGTATACCGTTTCGGCGGAGATGAATTCGTAGTGCTTCTGGTGGATGTACAAGAAGATGTAATAGACCAGATGGCTACTGAAATTGAGAGGAAAGTGGAAGAAGAATGTTTGCTGAACCAATCCGCAGAGAGGAAGGCCCTCACCTTATCACAAGGTTATGTGATATTGGACCATATAGAGAACACTGATGTATGGCAAATGATTCCCTATGCGGACGAACAACTATATGCAGTGAAGGAACATGGCAAACGGGGGCATAGAATCAAAAAGCTATAATCAGTAAAAAAGAGAGAAAAGGATGATAATTTTCATCTTTTTCTCTCTTTTTCTGTGCTTATATTACCACAAAATAAAGATTTTTTCCAGTCTTGTAATGACATTCCTTCGGTAGTACAATCACAAGACCACAGAGGGAGGAGGAATGGGAATGGATGATAATTTCCTTTTGATGCTTTCGGGACAGAAACAGTTGGAACTACTTCGAAAGACAAATCAATATACGCAGCGCTTTGGTCTGTGTTTGTCAGAAGACCAGATGCAGGAACTGATGGTGACACATATGGAATGTCTCAAGGAGCAACAGAGGGTGGAGTTCGGAGGAGGGATTACGGATAAAATCATTTTTGCCTTTTGTGACTCCGATTATATTTACCAGGACAATTATGTGGAGACCATAGAACGGTTGGAACAGATTTTTTATCTGTATAAGAATGAATCTATGGATGAAATGACAGATGATGAATTACTCGATGTGATGAGAAACGCCTTTGATGGCCCATGTCAGGGCTCCTTAGAATATTTGGAGGAGACATATCTGGAAAAGTTTGCAAGGGAGATTAGGGCTAATACCCGGAAATATATTGGGAGGTATAGAAAGAGAGATGAACAAATCTGATGTGACAGACACGTATTCTATGGGGGAACTGTTACCTGTGGTGAGCGTGTTGACTGAGGAGTATACCGCAAAGGAAAGCAGCTCTGTGACCTATGAAAAGGCAAGACAACTGATGGAGGCGGTCATCTATTGTATTGCCCATGCGGAGACAAGAAATGTCTTGGTCACGGCAAATGGTGTTATCCCCGCAAAAGATGCCTATCGCATAGGCTATGATGCCGTGGTGGAAAAGGTGGGGAAAACCCTTGAAAAGTATAATGCCATGATGGAATTCTTTCACTGCTACGGAAATCGAAACTATGGGGATACGGTGGAAAAAGCATTGCCGGGATTTTTTCTATACTATGACCCGAAATTTGCTCCTATGGAACACATTATCACTATGGACTATCCCATATTTACCATAGACAACAAGCTGGAGGGCATTGATATTATCGCTCAATACATTGATTGTATATGGGAAGAACAGATGTATTTGAGACAATATCCCAGAGAGTATGTGGTGGATATGCTGCGGGCTTTCCATCCGAGATATGAGCAGGAGTTTTTTAACGTAAAAGAGATTTTGGAATTATATGGAAAAAGATAGATTCTATGTTGTACAATTGGTTAGAGCACTTAATTGCCAGGTGGAAGATCTGTTAATGTGACGATAGGAGGTTTGGACAATGTTTTGGTGGATAGTTGCCACATTATGCGCTTTCTTTGTGAAGGGTCTATGTGGCTTTGCCAATACACTGGTATTTACAACAATACTGAGTTTTGGGAACAACAACATCAATATTTCTCCGGTGGAGTTGATATTAGGATATCCTACGAATCTGATTATGGCGTGTAAGGAAAGGAAATCTATTAGGTGGAGCGTTTGCATTCCGCTGGCGGCGTTGGTGATTGCCGGAAGTATCCCGGGAGTACTGTTTTTAAAAAATGCCGATACCGGTGTCATTAAAATGATTTTTGGTGCTGTAATTATTCTCATTGGATTGGAAATGCTACTGAGAGAATATCAGCAAAAAGAGAGAAGACAATCCAAGGTTGTGTTGGCTGTGCTGGGAGTCCTTTCCGGACTTTTGTGCGGACTATACGGAATTGGAGCACTGCTGGGAGCCTATGTGAGCAGGGTGACGGAGGACACCAGTTCCTTTAAAGCCAACATTTGTGTGGTGTTTTTGGCGGAGAATACCTTTCGCATTGTCCTATATGGGCTGTGGGGCATCTTGACGATAGGACAGCTTAGGCAGGCGGTCATTTTGGTTCCTGTTATGCTCATAGGCCTATTCCTAGGAATGCTCAGTGGCAAGATTCTGAATGAGAGAATTGTGAAGAAACTTGTAATCGTGATGCTTATGGTGTCGGGAGCAGCTTTAATGGTGAATAATTTATAATATGATGCAAAACAGCATAGTTTTCCGGGATTTATTCCCCGGACTATGCTGTTTTTTTGTGTGATAGGTTATAGGCCTTCCCTATTGCCCGCACTAACTTTTACATATTAACACCAATTCCTACTAATTTGGTATGATATGTGTGAACAAAAGAAGGAGGTGCAATATGAAAGGGTGTTGTTGTAGATGAAAACAATATTGTGTTTTGGTGATTCAAATACATATGGTTATGCCCCGGAGACAAAAGGTAGATATCCGGAAACCATTCGGTGGACCGGATTGTTGAACAAACTGGTGGAAAGCTTGGGATATCGTGTGATAGAAGAGGGGTTGGTTGGCAGAACCAGCGTATTTCCGGACAACTTAAGGCCGGGGAGAAATGGCAGCGAACTTCTTCCGGTTCTTCTGGAAAGCCATTATCCTGTGGACACTGTTGTACTGATGTTGGGCACAAACGACTGCAAGACCGTTTATGGAGCATCTGCTCAGGTAATAGGAAAGGGGATAGAGAAATTGCTTTTGCAAATCAAATCCATAGCCCCCGAAGCGGACATTATACTTGTTTCCCCTATCTATTTGGGAGAAAAGGTATGGCAGGAGCAATACGACCCGGAGTTTAATCAGGTATCTGTTGAAACATCAAAGAAGTTGAAAGATGTATATAAGAAACTGGCAAAGAAATATGAGTGTGGTTTTTTGGCGGCATCTAAGGTGGCCGGCCCCTCAGAACAGGATCAGGAACATCTTACGAAAGAGGGCCATGAGGCTCTGGCAAAAGCGATCTATGAAATCATAAAGGAGAGATAATCATGAAGAATAATTTATTGAAAAAGATTGTGGCAGGACTTTTAACCGTGACATTGACAGGAGCGTTCTTAAGCGGTTGCGGAAAAACAACGGATGTAGACAATGGGACTTCCAACGCAGAGGCAAAGACAGCGGGATACCGAACATTGGATGAGATTAAGGAAAGCGGATATATCAATATCGGCGTGTTCTCAGACAAGAGCCCTTTTGGGTATGTGGATGAAAATGGTGAATATGCAGGGTATGATGTATATTTTGCGGAACAAATCGGAAAGGATTTGGGGGTGGATATCAATTATGTATCCACAGAGGCCGCAAACAGAATAGAGTATTTGCAGACGGGTAAGGTAGACATTATTCTGGCCAACTTCACTGTGACGGAGGAGAGAGCTCAAGAAGTGGATTTTGCACTGCCGTATATGAATGTGGCTCTCGGAGTGGTTTCCCCGGAGGATGCTGTGATTACAGACTTGAGTCAGATTGGAGCAGATGATGAGGTGATTGTTATCTCGGGTACCACAGCAGAGACATATCTGACGAAGAACTATCCTGACATCAAGTTACAAAAATATGATGCCTATGCGGAAGCAAAAACAGCATTTGAAAATGGCAATGGTGTTGCGTGGGCTAACGACAACACAGAGGTTATTGCCTTCGCCATTGAGAACGAAGGATTTGAGGTGGGAATCTCATCTTTGGGCAGTGCGGATACCATTGCACCGGCTGTGACAAAAGGAAATGATTCTTTGTTACAGTGGTTAAATGACGAGATAGAGTCATTGGGTGCAGACAACTTCTTCCATAAGGATTATGAAGCAACACTCTTGGATACTTATGGCAAAGATTATGAGGATACCTTGGTTGTGGAAGGTGGAAAGGTAGAAGAATAAAGAGTTGGATACAAATGTTATTACCGAATATCTTCCACTGTTTTGGGATGCATTGGTAATCACATTGAAAATCGGATGGCAGGGGATAGCAGTTGCATTTGTTCTGGGGCTGCTGGACGCTGCCATTCTTCATTTTCAGATACCTGTGTTGAAAAGAATGGTGGGAGCTTACATTGAACTGTTTAGAAATACGCCCCTATTGGTGCAGTTGTTTTTTATCTATTTTGCGCTTCCCAAGGTAGGTCTTTCACTGTCGGCAGAGACCTGTGGCTGGCTGGGACTGGGGCTTTTGGGCGGAGCCTACATGGCGGAAAGCTTTCGGAGCGGCCTTGATGCCATTTCCCAAATCCAGGTGGAGAGCGCCCTTAGTCTGGGGATGTCAAAAGGACAGGCATTTTATCATGTGATTTTGCCCCAGGCAGTTTCCATCAGTGTGCCGGGACTGCTGGCTAATGTGATTTTTCTATTAAAGGAAACCTCGGTGTTTTCCACCATCAGCCTGATGGATTTGATGTTTACGGCAAAGGATTTAATCGGTATGTATGCCAAAACCACAGAGAGTTTATTCCTGCTGGTGGTATTTTATCTGATTATGCTTCTGCCGGTATCCTTCTTTGGAACTATCCTGGAAAGGAGGGTGCGTCATGCAGAATTTGGGGATTGATGTTTTATTTAAGGGAACAAATTTTTTGCGATTGCTGCAGGGACTATGGGTTTCCGTGGAAATCAGTCTGATTTCTGTGGCTATTAGTATAGTGCTTGGTCTTGTGGTAGGCGCACTTATGACCTCAGAAAACAAACTATTAAAGGCTATCCTTAAAATCTATCTGGAAATTGTTCGCATTATGCCACAAATGGTGTTGCTGTTCCTTGCTTATTTTGGAACTACCAGAGTTTTTGGCTGGAATTTAACAGCGGAGGCAGCCGCTATTTTTGTTTTCTGTTTTTGGGGGACAGCCGAGATGGGAGATTTGGTCAGGGGTTCCATCAAAAGTATACCGGTGATTCAATATGAATCAGCGGCAGCACTGGGCATGAACAGATGGCAGACGCATTTCTACATCATCATGCCACAGACACTACGGCGATTGATACCCCTGTCAATCAACCTGATTACCAGAATGATTAAGACCACGTCTCTGGTGATGATGATTGGCATGGTGGAGGTGCTTAAAGTGGCGCAACAGATTATTGAGGCTAATCGCAGAACATCTCCCAATGCAGCATTTGGCGTGTTTGGGGTGGTGTTTCTTCTGTATTTTATCATTTGCTGGCCAATCAGCAGATTTGCAGCATATCTTGAGAAAAGGTGGGCATAAGACATGGATGAATTGTTAAAAATAAAAGGATTGCAAAAGCAGTATGGAAACCAGGTGGTGCTAAAGGATATCAACCTTACGGTTGAGAAAGGTGAAGTGGTGGTTGTTATCGGCCCATCCGGTTGCGGAAAGAGTACCTTTCTCAGGTGTCTCAATGGATTGGAGGAGATTCAAAAAGGCGTGGTGCTGGTGGACGGACTTCCTGTGGAATCCAAGAAGAAAGAAATCACAAAAATGCGACAAAAAGTGGGAATGGTATTTCAATCCTATGAACTGTTTCCCCACAAAACTGTTTTAGAAAATATTATTTTGGCACCTATGAAAGTTCAGAAAAAGAAGCGGGACGAGGCCACAAGAGAGGCGATGGAGTTGCTGGAACGAGTGGGCTTGACAGAGAAAAAGGACTTTTATCCGCGCCAGCTCTCAGGGGGACAGAAACAGCGAGTGGCAATTGTAAGAGCGCTGTGTATGCATCCTGAAATTCTGTTGTTTGATGAGGTGACGGCGGCGCTGGATCCGGAAATGGTACATGAGGTATTGGAGACCATGATCGCATTGGCAAAGGCCGGATCCACCATGGTGATTGTCACTCATGAAATGGCTTTTGCCAGGGCTATTGCGGACCGGATTATTTTTATTGATCGGGGTGAGATTATTGAGGAGAGCCGCAATCCCAAGGAATTCTTTGAACATCCCAAAACGGAACGTGCAAAAAAATTTCTGAAAACTTTCGCTTATGAATAGATATAGGAATAACCTATAACTAACGCTAGGTTTGCCGTATTAACACCTACCCATACTTTTATGTAATAATACATACATGAAAAACATACCAAAAAGGTAGGAAATAAAATGATACGATTAGAACATGTGGAAAGAACATTTTCCGGGAAACAAGGAACCGTTGCAGCGGTGAAAGATGTATCCTTGGAAATTCAAAAAGGTGAAATTTTTGGAATCATTGGTTTTTCCGGTGCAGGAAAGTCTACATTGGTGCGATGTATCAACTTGTTGGAACGACCCACCGGAGGCGCTGTCTATTTTCAGGACAAGGATTTGACCCGGATGTCAGAAAAAGAGTTGAGACATTACAGGCAACACATAGGAATGATTTTTCAGCAGTTTAATCTGCTGGCTCAGCGCACTGTCTTGGATAACGTCACCTTTCCTCTGGAAATAGCCGGTGTACCCAAAAAGAAGGCCAGAATAAGAGCGAGAGAACTGTTAGAGATTGTAGAACTTTCCGATAAGGAAAAATCCTATCCGGCGCAACTGTCCGGGGGACAGAAACAACGAGTTGCCATTGCAAGAGCACTGGCTACAAGTCCGGAGGTTTTGCTCTGCGATGAAGCCACCAGCGCATTGGACCCCATAACTACGAAATCGATTTTGTCTTTGCTGAAAGAGATTAACAAATCCTTGGGGGTCACTATTGTGGTTATCACCCATGAGATGAAGGTGGTGGAACAGATTTGTGACAGAGTGGCGGTGATGAATCAAGGGATTGTGGAGGAGCAGGCTACTGTTCAGGACTTCTTTTTGAATCCCAAGTCCCAGACAGGAAAGAAACTGATTCGTTCCACGGGAGAGGAGCAGGGAAGTGAATTAGACCAAGATTACATCCGATTGGTGTTTGATGGCCAGTCTTCCTCTGAACCGATTTTGGCAGACTTGATTTTGACAAGCGGCGAAAGACTGAATCTTTTGGGAGCCAATACGGAGGATATCGGCGGAAGCGCCTATGGGCAGATTATGATCGAAAAACCGTCGGAGGAGGCTTTGAGGAAAATCCGAATGTATTTGGAGGAACACAAGATTTCGTATGAGGAGGTGAACAATGATGAATAGTCAAATTACAGAATTGCTTTTGACGGGCATTGGTGAAACCTTTTATATGGTAGTTGTTTCCACGGTTATAGCCTATCTGCTTGGCATTCCCTTGGGAGTTGTGTTGTATATTACGGATACCAACGGGATCTGTAGAAACAGAATTGTCAACCTAATTACAGGCTTTATCATCAATGTGGTTCGGTCCATTCCCTTTTTGATTTTGCTGGTGGCAATTCTTCCCTTTACCAGGGCCATTGTGGGAACAACCATAGGTTCCACAGCAACCATTGTTCCGCTGGTGGTAGCGGCGGCGCCTTTTGTGGCCCGGATGGTAGAATCCTCCCTGAAGGAAGTTGATTTGGGAGTGATTGAGGCGGCAAAGGTATTTGGCTCATCCACCTGGCAAATCATAACAAAGGTATTGTTGCCGGAGGCGAAGCCTTCACTGTTGGTGGGTGGAACCATTGCATTTGCAACAATTCTGGGATATTCCGCTATGGCCGGCTTTGTAGGCGGCGGAGGTTTGGGCGCCATTGCAGTGAATTACGGATACTATAGATATCAATCAGATGTCATGTTAATTACCGTGGCACTGTTGATTATCATCGTGCAAGTGTTCCAGGAAGCCGGAATCAGACTTGTAAACAAAATAGATAAAAGAATTAGATAAGGAGATTAAGAAAAATGAAAAGAAGATTATTAAGTGTAGTATTGGCAGCAACATTATTGACAACAGCATTTACAGGATGCGGAGCAGCGAAGAAGGACGGGAATTCAGGAGAATCGGAAGATAAGACAATCAAAGTGGGAGCCTGCGTAACGCCCCATTCCGAAATTCTTGAAGTGATTAAGGACGATTTGAAGGAACAGGGATATGACTTGGAAATTGTCACATACAACGATTATGTGCTTCCAAACACCGCATTGGAATCAGGGGATTTGGATGCCAACTATTTCCAGCATTTGCCGTATCTCAAGGACTTTAATAAGGAAAACAATACCCATATTACAGGTGTGGCAGCAGTTCACTTTGAGCCAATGGCAATTTATGCCGGAAAGACAGCAAGTCTGGACCAGGTATCTGATGGAGCAACGGTTGCCGTTCCAAATGACACTACCAATGAAGCCAGAGCTTTGCTGCTGTTGGAGGCACAGGGACTGATTAAATTAAAGGAAGGCGTCGGTGTAGCGGCTACTGTACTGGATATTGAAGAGAATCCTTACAATTTGGAAATCAAGGAACTGGAAGCTGCTCAGGTGGCAAAGAGCATTAAGGATGTGGATTTTGCAGTGATTAATGGAAATTATGCTCTGGAAGCCGGACTCACCGAGTCCATTGCAGTGGAAGCATCTGATTCTCTTGCGGCGGATACCTATGCAAATTATGTGTGCGTCCGGGAAGGAGAGGAAGAGACAGCCAAGACAAAGGCTTTGGTACAGGCAATTCTTTCCGATGAGGTGAGAGATTACATCAACGATACTTACAAGGGAGCAGTGGTTCCGGTATTTTAATAGCTAAGGAGCGTGTACAAATATGTTTGAAGAGGCAATTTTAAAAGATTCGCCGGTGGCGGTTTTAGGAGCCGGAGCGGTGGGAAAAACATGTGCGGCTGACTGTGTGCTTGGCGGAAACAAGGATGTGAGACTATTTGAACTTCCGGAGTTTTTCCAGGCGAATTTGGGAAACGTTGGGAAGACAGGCATCACATTAGGTGGTATTCAGAAAAATCAATATGGATTTAAACGGACGGGGACAGCACACTTCAACCTGTTGACAGATGATATTGCAGAAGCGGTGAAGGGTGCAAAACTGGTAATTATTGCCATCCCTTCCGTGGCCCATGACATCTTTTTTGAAAAACTGGTTCCGGTTTTGGAGGATGGAATGGTTATCCATATCATTCCTGACAACTACGGCTCATTAAAACTTCGCAAAAAGATGAGAGAGTTGGGATCGGATAAGAAGGTTATTATCGGTGGATGGTCTTCTGCGCCATATGGCACTCGGGTGGAAAGAGAAGGCGGTGTTCAAACTTCTGATATGTGGCTGGTTTACAGAGCCAAGACGCTGCGAGGAGCAGCACTTCCTTCCACTGATCAGGAGGCATTCTTAGAGAGCTCCAAATATCTGGGATGCTTTGACTCTATTACTGAGGGGGATGGCCCCGTGGGAGGCAATACTGTCCTAGACATCGGCTTTTCCAATGTAAATCCGGTTTTGCATTGCCCGGGTACAATCCTTGGTGTGGGCGTTATGGAGAACTGGGGAAAAATATATGGCGGAAATGACAAGTACAGTTATTCTATTTACAGTCATGCATATTGCCCATCCATTGCAGAAGTTCAGTATGCCTTTTTCCTGGAGGAGGTGGCGCTGGCGGAGGCTATCGGCGTGGGGATTGCCAAATATCCAAAGAAAAATTTCTTGTCCAGAACCTCTATTTTAGGACCGGAGTACATGGGGGATGACTGTATTGTTCCCTTCGATGACCAGTGGCAGACAGGATACGGTACGGGTCCATTTTCCATTCAAGACAGGTACGTGACAGAGGATGTTCCGGTGGGATGCCACATTTACCATGAACTGGGATTGAAATTTGGGGTAAAGACACCGGTGATTGATTCCATGATTACTCTGGGGTCTGTAATGACAGGGAAGGACTTTTACAAATCCGGAATGACATTGGATGACTTGGGAATTGGCCATCTGAGTAAGGAAGAATTACTGGATTATTTAAACAATGGTAACTATGTAGCATAACATTTGGGAGGAAGCAATGAGTTGGAAAGCTGCTTTGGAGACATACGACGAATTACAGAGTGAGCATACCGTTCCGGGACATTTTACTTCAGGTTTTGCTATTGGGATTATTGCCGTTCACTTAATCTATCCCAAAGTGCCCGGAAACGTGGCAAACGCTTCTACATATCCTTTTCCGGTGCTGTATAAAGAAGTGGATTTCCCGATAGAGCGTTTGTTTGAGGGTGATGATTCCATTGAGACAGAGATTATAACGGCTGCCAGAGAATTGGAGGCGGCCGGTGTACGTGCCATTATTGGGGCATGCGGATACTTTGCTCATTTTCAGGAAAAGGTGGCGGATGCTGTAAACGTTCCGGTGTTTTTGTCCAGCTTATGTCAGCTTCCTATGATAAAGACAGGGCTGTCATCCAAAAAGAAGATTGCAGTTTTGGCGGCCAGCGGTGATAATATAAATGATGATTTACTCAACAAAGTGGGTACGGATACAGAGAGACTACTTGTGAAAGACATTGGCTCACTGGAAAGCTTTGCACCAATTCGTTGGGGCAAGACTACATTGGATAATGGTGAACTAACCGAGGCGTTGGTACAGGTGGTCGTGGATTTGCAGAGAGAGCATCCGAATGTGGGAGCAATCCTTTTGGAGTGCAGCGACCTTCCTCCCTATGCGAAAGCAATTCAGGGAGCTACGGGGCTACCGGTATTTGATTTTAACACAATGATTGATTTGGTATACCACAGTGTGGTACAAAAGACATATTACGGAATATTTTAGGGAGATAGTGTGATGGGGGAATTGAGTAATCGAACAGCTAGTTTTACAGATTCTGTTATTCGGCGTATGACAAGAATTGCAAACCAATATGGAGCAATCAATCTATCCCAAGGATTTCCGGACTTTGAACCACCTGTAGCCATTACAAATCGATTGGCCAAAGTGGCGGCGGAGGGCCCCCATCAGTATGCTCTCACCTGGGGAGCAAAGAACTTTCGCGATGCAGTTGCAAAAAAGTATCAACACTTCTCAGGGCTTACGGTTGATGCAGAATCGGAAATTGTGGTAACCTGTGGAAGTACAGAGGCTATGATGGCCACTATGATGAGCATAACCAATCCGGGAGATAAAGTGGTAATTTTCTCGCCCTTTTACGAAAATTATGGAGCGGATACGATCTTGGCGGGCGCTGAGCCAATCTATGTCCCGTTGAATCCTCCGGAGTTTGATTTTGATAGAGCATGCTTGGAGGATGCTTTTCGTCAAGGGGCGAAGGCCATTATTGTCTGTAATCCGTCAAATCCGTGCGGCAAGGTGTTTACCTATGATGAATTGTCCTTCATCGCCGAACTGGCGAAGAAATATGATGCCTATGTTGTCACTGATGAGGTTTACGAACACATCGTTTACAAACCAAACAAACATATATATATGCAGGCATTGCCGGGAATGAGGGATAGGACCATTGTCTGCAATTCTCTGTCAAAAACATATTCCATCACAGGATGGAGACTGGGCTATGTCATTGCCAACCCAAAGATTATAGACCGGGTTAAGAAAGTGCATGATTTCTTGACGGTAGGTGCAGCAGCTCCGTTGATGGAGGCGGCAACCGTGGGACTTTCCTTTGAGGATGCGTACTACGAGGAACTGGCAGCCCATTACGCTCATATGAAAGAAGTGTTTATAGGGGGACTGAGAGATTTGGATTTGTCTTTTCACGAGCCCCAGGGAGCGTATTATGTTCTGATGGACGTCAGTGAATTCGGTGTGACAGACGACACAAAATTCTGTGAATGGTTAGCCAGATATGTAGGGGTTGCGGCGGTGCCGGGCTCCAGTTTCTTTCGGGAAGATGTCAATCATTTCATCCGACTGCATTTTGCTAAGCAGGATGAAACCCTATACGAAGCAATCAAGAGATTGGGCACCTTACGGGAGAAAGTTGCCGGTGCAAAGGATGTAGATTGGAGATAGGAAGGAAGTAGGAAAATGACACTTCAACAGTTGAGATATGCTCTTACCATAGCGGATTGTGGTTCTATGAATGAGGCGGCAAAGCAACTTTATATTTCCCAGCCAAGTTTATCAGAAACAATAAAGGAATTAGAGACGGAAATTGGGATTGATATTTTCCTGCGCTCCAACAGGGGGATTTCCACTACGCCGGAAGGGGAAGAGTTCCTGGGCTATGCAAGGCAGGTCAGTGAACAGTTTGGACTGCTTCAGGACAGATATATTGGGAAAAAATCAAAAAAGAAGTTTTCGGTATCAACACAGCACTATACATTTGCCGTAAATGCATTTATCGAGACCGTGAAACAAGCGGGGATTGACAACTATGAATTCGCTATTCATGAGACAAAGACAGGGGAAGTCATTGATAATGTGAGAAATTTCAAGTCGGAGATAGGAGTGCTTTACATCAGTGACTTCAATGAACAGGTCATTATGAAAACCCTCCGGGAAAACAGTCTGGAATTTGTGGAATTGTTTTCCTGCGATACCTATGTATATCTCTGGGCCGGACATCCCTTGGCGGAGAGGCAATATTTGAGCATGAAAGATTTGGAGGATTACCCTTGTCTGGCCTTTGACCAGGGAAACAATAATTCCTTCTATCTGGCCGAGGAGATGAAGAGTACCTACGATTATAAACGACTGATAAAGGCCAATGACAGGGCCACACTGTTAAACCTTATGGTGGGATTGAATGCCTATACTCTCTGCTCCGGTATTATCTGCGAGGAGTTGAATGGAGATGGCTACAAGGCGATTCGTCTGGAGGAGTCTGAGGAGATGCGAATCGGTTACATCAAGCGAAAACATGCGAAGCTATCGGACAATGGTACTTTATATGTGGAAGAACTGAAGAAATATGAGCAAAAGGTTATGAGGTGATGATAACATCCCAAGAGAGGAAATATACTCCCTTGGGATGTTTTTGTGTTATAATTTTTGAAATGGAGCGTGTTTTGCATAGGAGGTTTTTATGAACAGTATTTTTAGAGATGAGACAAAGAAATTGGGATTTGGCATGATGCGTTTGCCACAGCTTGATAACAATGATTATGCATCGGTGGACATAGAGCTTACCAAGCAGATGGTAGATTATTTTTTAGAGCAGGGGTTTACATACTTTGACACTGCCTGGATGTATTGTGGATTTCAGAGTGAGGGGGCGGTAAAGGAAGCCCTGGTGGACAGACACCCAAGAGACAGCTTCACCTTGGCGACCAAACTTCATTGTGGCTTCTTCCAGTCTGCAGAAGAGATGGACGATATCTTTAACCAGCAGTTAGAAAAGACAGGAGTATCATATTTCGACTATTACCTCTTACATGATATCGGAGAGGATCATTACCGAAAATACACAGAGTATGACAGCTTTGGCTGGCTTGCCAAGAAGAAGGAGGCAGGCCTTGTGAATCATATGGGATTTTCTTACCACGATGGGGCGGATTTATTGGACCGTATTCTGACAGAGCACCCAGAAGTGGAATTTGTTCAACTGCAGCTCAACTATCTGGATTGGGACAGTGA
>JAQXIY010000084.1 GCA_029008035.1 Lachnospiraceae bacterium | reverse complement strand
AACGAAATTTGGGTTGGAACAAGAGATTTCGAACTGGCTATGGCTAGAAAAGCTGATTAATATTTTTAGATTATTTATACGTTTTAAGGAAGGACACACCTTTGAGGTGTGTCCTTTTGTATTGCCAAAAACGGGGAAAGCATCTATAATTTATGTAGTTGTGTAGAAAGGACGGAATGATTTATGAATCCAGTATATGAGAAGTTATGCAGATGCTATGAGAGTGTGAAAGACCAGGTGCCCTTTGAGCCTGAGATTGCCATCGTACTCGGCTCAGGGCTAGGAGATTATGCCTCTCAGATGAAGATAGAGGGAACCATTGACTACAGCTCTATTGAGGGATTTCCGGTGTCTACTGCACCGGGGCATGTGGGACGCTTTGTATTCGGCTATGTGAATGATGTACCTGTGGTGGCAATGCAGGGGAGAGTTCACTACTATGAAGGATATGAGATGTCAGATGTTGTGCTTCCAATCCGTTTGATGAAATTGATGGGAGCGAAAGTGCTATTTTTGACCAATGCTTCTGGTGGCATTAAACATGGATTTCATGCAGGTGATTTGATGATGATTACAGGACAGATTTCTACCTTCCTGCCATCACCCCTTCGGGGAGCCAACATACCGGAACTTGGAGTGCGCTTCCCTGATATGAGCCAGATTTATGATTTAGAGTTGCAACAAATTGTTCGCAACAGTGCATGTGAACTGGGGATGACAATCAAGGAGGGGGTTTATGTGCAGTCCTTGGGACCAAATTACGAATCCCCGGAGGAGATAGCTATGTTTCGGACCATGGGGGCTGACGCAGTGGGTATGAGTACTGCCTGCGAGGCGATTGCCGCTAACCATATGGGAATGCGTATTTTGGGAATCTCCTGCATTTCCAACTTGGCGGCTGGTATTTCCCCAACACCCCTTACCGAGGAGGAGGTTATCGAGGCCGGCAAAAACGTAGCTCGTGAATTTACTGCTCTGGTGAGCAAAACCATTCAGAATATTCATAGCACAATTGTCTAACATTTTTATTAAAAAACTCCCACCCCGGGGAATAAAGAAGAAGGAGAATAATATGAAGATAAGATTTTATAACGCAAAGATTTTGACCCTCACAGAGGAAGAGAAGTTTCAGGTAGTGGAGGGAGAACTTTGGACGGAGGACAACCTGATTGCGTATATTGGACACAGCAAGGATGTTGTGTCAGAGGAGAAGTGGGACAGGGAGATTGATGCCAAGGGCAATCTTTTGATGCCGGGCTTTAAGAATGCTCATACCCATACAGCCATGACATTTTTGCGCTCCTTTGCAGACGATTTGCCACTGCAGAGCTGGCTGTATGAATCAGTGTTTCCAAGAGAGGGACAGCTTACGGAGGATGATATTTATTGGTTGGATATTTTGGGGATTATGGAGTATCTCACCAGCGGTATCACATCCAACTTTGATATGTATTTCTTCCCGCCAAAGAATGCAAAGGCCTCTGTGGACTGTGGTTTCCGTACTGTTCAGACATCAGGTCTTAATAATTTCGGAGGAACCATTGAGCAACTGGAGGAGAACTATAACATCGTCAATGGCATGGGAGAACTATCTTCCTTTATCATTGGTTTCCACGCTGAGTACACCACTTCCAAGGAATTGATGGAAGGTGTGGCATCTTTGGCACAGAAATATCAGTCACCGGTCTTTCTGCACAATGCAGAAACAGCGTTGGAAGTGAAAGAGTGCAAGGAGCGCTGGGGAATGACTCCGACCCAGTTGACGGACTCCCTGGGAATGTACCAGTACGGCGGCGGTGGATACCACTGTGTACATATGGAGGATGCTGATTTTGAGATTTTCAAAAAACGAGGTTTGACTGCCGTTACCAACCCGGCCTCTAACTTGAAACTTGCCAGCGGTGTGGCACCTATCAAGAGATATCTGGATGAAGGAATCTCCTTGGCTATTGGTACTGACGGCCCGGCAAGTAACAATTGTCTGGATATGTTTAGAGAAATGTTTTTGACAACGGCTCTGGCTAAGGTTCGTGAGAACGATGCGGCTTGTGTGCCGGCTGAGGATGTTTTATATATGGCTACAACAGCTGGTGCAAAATGTATGGGACTTGATGATTGTGATAGATTGGCAGTGGGCAAGAAGGCTGATATTGTGATGATTGATTTACAACAGCCAAATATGCAACCGGAGAACAACACGGTAAAGAATATTGTCTACAGCGGAAGCAAACAAAATGTTGCTATGACTATGGTAAACGGTAAGATTTTGTATGAGGCGGGCAAGTTTGACATTGGCTTTGATCCGGCAGAGATTTATGCCAAAGCCAATGCAATTATTGGCAGAATGAAATAGGAGTGAACAGATGCGGGTAACGATATTTACAGATGGTGCGGCAAGAGGAAATCCGGAAGGCCCCGGAGGATATGGAACTATCTTACAGGTGGTGGGAACTGACGGCACCATCCATGAGAAGGAATTGTCTTGTGGTTACAGGAAGACCACCAACAATCGCATGGAGTTGATGGCGGCCATTCGAGGATTGGAAGCGTTGAATCGCCCCTGCCAAGTCACTTTGTATTCCGACTCCAAATATCTGGTGGACGCCTTTAATCAGAGATGGATTGACAATTGGTTGAAAAAGGGTTGGGTGAAGTCCGACAAGAAGCCTGTGAAAAATGTGGATTTGTGGAAAGCCCTGCTGGCGGCTATGGAGCCGCATCAGGTCACTTTTGTCTGGGTGAAAGGCCATGACGGACACCCGGAGAATGAGCGGTGTGATGTGCTGGCAACCACGGCCGCAGACCAACCCGAGGAATTTCTGATTGATGATGTGGAACTTACATCGGGGGAAAGCAGACAAATGAAATTGCCCTTTTAGTTGCGGAGAATTTATGTGGATAGATGAAAAGGGAGGTTACTACCCATAGTGATAGTAACCTCTCTTTTTTATCAGGAAAAATATGGTGACACACAGAGCAAGTGATTCCGCTACGATGACGGCACTCCAAATGCCATTGATTCCGAACAGATAAGGAAGTAGGAGTATGGCAATTACCTCAAACACCAGGGTTCGCAAAAAAGAGATCAGGGCGGATATCATACCATTGTTCAGAGCTGTAAAAAATGAGGAACCGAAGATGTTGAAACCGATAATCAGGTAAACGGTGGAGTAAATCAGGAATCCATGTATGGTCATTTCCAAAAGTTCCTTGTCGTATCCCACAAAAAATCTTGCAAATGGATCGGCAAACATATGGGAAATCACAGACATGCATACACCCCAAATGCCTACCAACCACAGGCTTTTTTTAAACATATTTTTTAATTCGGTATGGTTCCCGGCTCCGTAATGGAAACTGATAATGGGAGCGCTTCCCAGGGAATACCCCAAAAAGATGGCAACAAAGATGAAGTTTACATACATAATGGTGCTGTATGCGGCAACACCATTTTCTCCGGCAATCTTCATAAGCTGGAAATTGTACAAAACCGTGACGACGGAACTGGATAACTCAGTCATTAATTCTGAGGAACCATTTGTACAGGTTTTTATTAAAGCGCCAGGGTAGAGATGAGTTCTGCCCAATTTTAACAGACTGGAATTTTTCCTTGCAAAATATATGATGGGGAATAATCCTCCTACGATTTCACCGCATACGGTAGCAAAGGCAGCGCCCTTCAGTCCGAATCCCAGAACGGCTACAAACAAAAAGTCCAAAACCATATTTGTCACACCGGCAGCAATGATAACCCCTAAGCCCAGGCGGGGTCTTTCGGCGGTAATGAAAAAGCATTGAAAAACATTTTGCAACATATAAAATGGCATGGAAAGAAAGCAAATTCGCCCATATAAAATACACATAGAAAGCAATTCGCCTTTTGCACCGAAGAACCTTGACATGGTTGGGACTAAGAGAAAGCCAATAATGGAAAGGATAGTGCCGGCGATTGCAGTGGCGTATACGATTAACGAAAAATATTCATTGGCAAGTTTGTTGTCTCCTTCGCCAAGGACTCTCCCCACCAAAGCGCTTCCTCCGGTACCCATCATAAATCCCAATGCTGCAATTGCCATAATGAAAGGAAAAATCAGATTAATGGAGGCCAGGGCCGTTTTTCCCACATAGTTTGAAACAAATAATCCATCTACAACACTGTAGATGGAGGTGAAAATCATCATAACAATGGATGGAAATACAAACGATAAAAGTTTTTTATAGGTAAAGTGATCGGATAATTGAATTTTCATAATTACACCCTTTTCTTATATTTTTGAAAATGCATCTCGCAGATGAGATACATATTGGTTGTTCAAGCTCAGTAATTTTTGGGCATCCTCCGGTGACATGGCATCAAAAGATGCGCTTTCACATTTGAAAATGGGTTCCATCAGAGGGATGATTTTTTTCTCGCCCAGTGGAGAGAGCGTGATTTTTACACCTCGTCCCTTTCCGGGAGTCAAAACAATCAGTCCTTCTTTTTCCAAATTGCGAATAGCAGAATGGACGGTTTGCTTTGGAAGAAAGGTTGCCTCGCAAATATCTTTCTGCTGACATCCGTCCTCAAACTCGCAGATGGTATAAAAGATATCAAAGGCACTGTTGGACAATCCGAGTTTTTGCGCCTCCTCTCGATAAAGTTTATTGATTTCCTTATATATGCGGTTGTATTCCTGCAATGAGGCATTGATAGGTAAGTTCTTATAAGCCATAAAGTATTCTCCTGTATGTTGCGTTTGTATTTGAGGATGATATTCAAGTCCGAATTCGTACTTGGATGAGTATAGTACGAAATCGGACTTGTGTCAATGGTAAATTAAAACATATGAATGACAGGAGTGAATAAATTTAAAGTGCCTGTCTTGAAAAGATGGGCGTTTTTATATATAATAGTGTGGTTTAAGAGGTTTCTTTTTAAGGAGGAAAATCATGGTAGTTATTAATAGCTTTTTATCCTATTTGTTATTGTTTATTATTTTGGTAGCAATTGCAGTGGCAGGGGTGATGCTTGGCATTAAGTGGGCCAAGAGTAAGAACGCCAAGATGGCCGCACAGCAGGATGATGCAGAGAGCACAGAAGAATAGATATCGGAGGAAGATAATTTGAGTACTTTTGGAGTGAATGAATTAAGAAGAAAATACCTGGAGTTCTTTGAGAGCAAGGACCATTTGGCTATGAAGAGTTTTTCTCTTGTGCCACAGAACGACAACAGTCTGTTGCTGATCAATGCTGGTATGGCACCGCTGAAGCCATATTTTACCGGACAGGAGATTCCCCCAAGAAGACGTGTAACCACATGCCAGAAGTGTGTGCGTACCGGTGATATTGAGAATGTTGGTAAGACAGCTCGTCATCTTACATTCTTTGAAATGTTAGGTAATTTCTCTTTTGGAGATTATTTCAAGGAGGAGGCAATTAGCTGGTCTTGGGAGTTCTTGACCGAAGTGTTGGGACTGGATCCTGAC
Organism: Lachnospiraceae bacterium; assembly: GCA_029008035.1. Lineage (GTDB taxonomy): Bacteria > Bacillota > Clostridia > Lachnospirales > Lachnospiraceae > Pararoseburia. The sequence goes on along the minus strand of JAQXIY010000084.1, from coordinate 33,404 downwards.
CGTTTGTATCCATCTATCTACGGAGAGGACGATGAGGCATTTGAAATCTGGAATAAGAAGATTGGTATTGCGGAGGATCGCATTACCCGTTTCTACCGCGACCCGGAGACAGGTGCCTGTGATAACTTCTGGGAGCACGGTGCAGGACCTTGCGGACCATGCTCCGAGATTTACTATGACCGTGGCGAGAAGTACGGCTGCGGCAGTCCGGATTGTAAAGTGGGTTGTGAGTGCGACCGCTTTATGGAAGTTTGGAACAATGTATTTACCCAGTTTGACGGAGACGGCAAGGGTGGTTATACAGAACTTGAGAATAAGAATATTGATACGGGAATGGGCTTGGAGCGTCTTGCTGTTGTTATGCAGGACGTGGATTCTGTCTTTGATATCGATACGATGAAGGCAATCCGCGACCGTATCTGTGAACTTTGTGGAAAGAAGTATCATGTGGATGCTATGGATGATATTTCCATTCGTTTGATTACAGACCATATCCGTTCCGCCACATTTTTGGTATCCGATGGTGTTATGCCATCCAACGAGGGAAGAGGTTATGTGCTTCGCCGTTTGATTCGTCGTGCAGCTCGTCACGGAAGAATGTTGGGTATTTCTGATATGTTCCTGGCAAATCTTTCTGAGACGGTTATTAATGAGTCGAAGGACGGTTATCCGGAACTGGAGGAGAAGAAGGCATTTATCTTTAAGGTGCTGACGCAGGAAGAAGAGAAGTTTAACAAGACCATCGACCAGGGCCTTGCTATCTTAAACGATATGATGGAAGAGATGAAGTCTTCCGGCGTCAAGGAACTTTCCGGAGAGAATACCTTTAAGCTTTATGATACGTATGGATTCCCGGTGGATTTGACCGCCGAGATTTTGGAGGAGCACGGCTTTGCCTATGATGAAGCCGGATTTACTGCTTGTATGGAGGAACAGCGCCAGAAGGCCAGAGCAGCCCGTAAGGTATCCAACTATATGGGAGCAGATGCCTCTGTATTTGAGCAGGTAGACGCAGCCATTACCACAGAGTTCGTTGGATATGACAGATTAGAGGACGACTCTGAGATTACCGTGATTGCCACGGCAAAAGAAGAAGACGGTCAGTTGATTTCTGAACTGGCTCAGGAGATTGCTGAGGGTGAAAACGGAACTATCGTTACAGCCAAGACTCCATTCTATGCTACCATGGGTGGCCAGCAGGGAGACAAGGGTGTGATTGAGACCGCCGGAGGCCGTTTTGTGGTAGAAGACACTGTGAAATTAGTGGGCGGCAAGTATGGTCATATCGGTCATATGGAGCAGGGAATCTTTGCAGTAGGTGATACTGTCACATTGAAGGTTGATGCAGCGAACCGTGCTAAGATTTGTAGTAATCACTCTGCAACCCACTTAATGCAGAAGGCACTTCGTGAGGTGCTTGGTTCTCACGTAGAGCAGGCCGGCTCATATCAGGATAGCGAGCGCACAAGATTTGACTTTTCGCATTTCTCTGCCATGACTCCGGAGGAGTTACAGAAGGTAGAGGATATGGTAAATGCTAAGATTGCTGAACACATTGATGTGGATACACAAGTAATGACTGTTGATGAGGCCAAGAAGACGGGTGCTATGGCGCTCTTCGGTGAGAAGTATGGTGAGACTGTTCGGGTTGTTTCCATGGGAGATTTCTCTAAGGAGTTCTGCGGTGGTACTCATGTGAAGAACACAGGAGACATTATGGCATTTAAGATTGTCTCTGAGAGTGGTGTTGCTGCCGGTGTGAGACGTATTGAGGCTCTTACCGGGGAAAATGTATTGTCATATTACGCTAATTTGGAGGCGGAATTACAGCAGGCGGCTAAGATTGTAAAGGCCACACCTGCAAATCTCACAGAGCGCTTAGAGAAACTTATGGCTGAGGTGAAGGAACTTCAGAGTGAGAACGAATCTCTCAAGGCAAAGGCGGCACAGAGTGCGCTGGGTGATGTGATGGATGCAGTGGTGGATGTAAAGGGCGTGAAGCTCTTGGCAACCTCTGTTGATGATGTGGATATGAACGGTCTCCGCGATTTGGGAGATCAGTTGAAGGAGAAACTTGGTGAAGGCGTTATTGTTCTTGCTTCTGCTAAGGATGGTAAGGTGAACCTGGTTGCCATGGCTACAGACGAGGCTATGAAGGCCGGTGCTCACGCAGGTAATCTGATTAAGGCTATTGCCGGTCTTGTAGGCGGTGGCGGTGGCGGTCGTCCCAATATGGCTCAGGCCGGTGGTAAGAATCCGGCGGGCATTCAGGATGCCATCGCGGCTGTAACAGATGCTTTGGCAGGTCAGTTGTCATAATTTTTTCTGCGATTCCACAGAAAGAGGTTGACGACAGAGGAAAATGTGTTATAATACTAAACAGTGCAAAGAAATATTTACCCAAACAGTTGAATATGCACAATACCCAACTGGAGGGAGGTTAGGTGTAAGACTATGTCAAGTGTAACAGTTAAAGAGAATGAATCTTTGGATAGCGCATTACGTAGATTTAAGCGCAACTGTGCTAAGGCAGGTATCCAGCAGGAGATCCGCAAGAGAGAGCACTATGAGAAGCCAAGCGTAAAGCGTAAAAAGAAGTCTGAAGCTGCTAGAAAACGCAAGTATAACTAAGACAGATTTTGAAGAGATGCGAGAAATCGCATCTCTTTTTTTGTCATAATCTATGTTCTCTCACATATATTGAACTATGACTATGAATCAAAGGGACGAGTTGTTAAAAATATTTCCTCTGGAGTTGAGAGAATACCTGCACCATCTGGATTGGTATAGAGAAGACTTGGAGGAGATTCGCATTCGAGTGGGACAACCGCTACAGTTTATCTATGGGGGGAGATATACATATATCAAAGACAGCGGTAATGGTTTTACGGACCAATGGGAGCATAGTCTTAGGGTAAGTTCCAAGCAGGTGCAGGAGATGATGATGTATCTGTGTGAATATTCCCGATACGCCTATGCGAAACAGCTAAAGAATGGATTTATCTCTCTGGCAGGGGGCATCCGTGTAGGGGTGGCTGGGGAGGCAATCCGGGATGATGCTCATTTTCAGGGAGTGGAGCATCCTATGTTTTTAAATATCCGTATTCCCAGGGAGTATAAGGGGTGCGCCGATTGGGCTTTGCCCTATCTGTTTGACGGGGAGCGCCTTTATCACACACTGATACTGGCGCCTCCCGGAGCAGGCAAAACAACATTATTGCGGGATTTGTTGCGTCAGATTTCCAATGAGAGAAATCCTGGTGGTGTTGCCATTTTGGACGAGCGTTATGAGATTGCCGCCTGCCATCGAGGTGTGCCAATGAACGATGTGGGGCTTCACAGCGACGTTTATTCCGGCTATGACAAGGCGGTTGGGTGTATGCAGGCTATACGAACCATGGCTCCGCAGGTTGTGGCTATGGATGAAATTGGTGGAGAAGAAGAGGGGGCGGTATTGTCTTATGCCATGCGCTGCGGTATCTCAGTGGTGGCAACCATGCATGCAGGTTCCTTTGGAGAGTATGAGGAGATCAGAAGTCGAAAAGATGCGTATCGCTCTTTGAAATTTCAACGGATTATTTGGGTTGCTAAGGACGATCAAGGGAGGCGCATATACGAGTTAAAGGATGACGGGGGGAAACTGTTGTGTGTAAATACATAGGGGTTGTTATCTTTTTGCTGGGGGGAGTGGGACTCCTTGTCCAACAGTACTGTACCATTCAGGAACGAAGCCGATTTTTGCAGGATATGAATCAGTCCCTGCTTCGGATGCACCAGAGCATTTCCAAACGAAATTTGCCGGTGGGGGTGGCTCTCTGTAAGGAAATGGGGCAATGCAATGTCACTTTGGCTCAGTATTACCGCGCAATTTATGAAAGACTACAGGAAAATAAGAGTAACCAGGTATTTTCTATGTTTTGGCAGGAGATGACACCGGGGATGACAAGGCTCACAAAAGAGGAGGAAAGACGTTTGTGGGTGCAGGCGCTTTGCTCCTTGTTTTTAGTGGAAAGTCCCGGGGAGGACTCAGGTTTTTTTGCCTATTATGAGGGGTTTGTAGATATGTTAAAAAGGGATGATAGCACAAAGAAGGAGAGACAAAAGGTGACAGCTTGTACGACGGGGATGAGTCTTCTCATGCTGTTACTGCTTTTGCTGTAAGAAATATGCCCATAAATCTATTGTTCAAAATTGCGGCGGTGGGAATCATTGTCACCATATTGAATCAGGTGTTAAAGCACAGCGGGAGGGACGAACAGGCATTTTTCATCAGTCTGGGAGGTCTGCTTGTGGTGCTGTTTTGGATTGTGCCATACATCACCGAATTATTTGAAATGATGGAAAAACTATTTGATATGTAGGAGGTAGCATGGATATTTTAAAAACTGCATCAGTGGGAATCGGGGCCGTATTACTGGCTCTTATTTTTCGGAATCAGCGGCCGGAGTACGCTACCTTGATTAATCTGGCTTGCTGTGTAGTGATTTTTTTCTGCATCATTTGGAAAATGAAAGAGGTGCTTTCCTATATCACTCGACTTTCCTCCTACATTCAGATTGATGACACCTATATTATGTCGATTATGAAAATGATTGGCATTACGTATATATCAGAATTTGCATCCAATATCTGTAAGGATGCAGGGTACAGCAGCGTGGCGGGACAGATTCAGGTCTTTGCCAAATTATCGGTATTGGCCCTAAGTATGCCGGTACTCCTCACCTTTCTCTCCACCGTTGGGGAATTTCTATGAGTGGTGGGCAGGAGGTGGAGGAGCTGCTTGGCTCCATTGATTTTACCGGTATTGATGAGGCAATCTCCGGTGTGGAGGGATTGTCAAAAATTAGTTTTGGAGACTTAGTGTGGAAACTTCTCACCGGGCAGGGACAACCCACGGAGGAATTGGGCCGATGGATATGGAATATTTTGGCGGGGGAATGGGAGGCGAATAAGACTTATCTGGTGTATATCCTGCTTTTGGCGGTGGCCTTTTCCCTGTTAAAGAATTTTGCATTGGTCTTTGAAAAATCCTATGTGTCAAATGTGTGTTTCCTTCTGGTATATGGACTTTTGATGGTGCTTCTTATGAAATCCGTGCTGATACTAAATGGCGTTGTGGGAGAGGCCATAGGTGTGGTGATTGATTTTATGACGGCCTTTATCCCGGTGTTTGCCACCACGGTGGTGGTGTCTCGAGGGAGTGCGACAGCTATGGGATTTTATGAACTTGGGTTTCTGGTGGTGTATGTGGTTCAGTGGGTTTTGAGTTGCGGTATGATTCCCATGATTCGTATGTATGTGGTGATGGGCCTTCTCAACTATGTGGTGGAGGAGGGGCGATTTAGTAAGTTGACGGATTTGCTGGAGAATATCATTTCCTGGGCCCTTAAGTTGCTTACCTCCATCGTGCTGGGAATCAATATCATTAAAAATGCTATTGCTCCCGTGGGGGATACTTTTGCCAGGCAGACCCTGCGAAAATCACTGGCTTTTGTTCCGGGGATTGGATCTACCTTAACGGCTGTCTCTGATATGTTTCTGGCGGCGGGGGATGTGATTCGGGGAGGCATTGGGGCTACTGCCTTGGTGGTGCTCATCGCCATTGTGGTGGTGCCTATGACGAAGGTGGGAGTCATGGTGATATTTTATCGGGTACTGGCAGTGTTTGTGGAGCCGGTGGCAGACAAGCGTATCAGCAATGCTATTCTGATTGCCTCTAAAGGGGGCAGTATGCTCTTTCGTATTCTGTCAACCTGCGTGATATTGGTGTTTCTTACGGTGGCAATGACTACTTTGCTGGGAGGTATGAGATGAATGGGATCGTGCAATGGGTAAAAGAGTATGTGAGTCTGTTTCTGGCGTTTACGATTGTGCTTTATGTGATTCCTTCCAATGAGTACCGAGGGTATCTTCGCTTTTTCCTGGAAATGTTGCTGGTTCTTTTCTGCCTACGTCCTCTGTTACAGTTTTCCCATCTGGATTTGCAACAACAGTGGGAAAACACGTATCACTCTTTATATGAGGAAATGGAGCGTCGAGAGGAGGAAGCTATGGAAATGTCATATCTGGATTGGGGATATATTGATACCTTGACGGAACACAGTGAGGAGGAGTGATGATGGGACGGCAAGAGTTGGACTGGCTAAGAAAATACAAAAAAATATTTGGACATATGGACAAACAAAAATGGATTGTCTGTATTCTTGTTGGAATCCTTCTTTTGGTCATTGCCATACCGGTGGAGTCGGAGGAAAACACCTCAGAACAGAAGAGAGAAAAAACAGAAAAAGAGGAGATTACCACGGGGCAGTACGAACAGCAGATGGAACAACGGTTAGAGGAGATTATCGGACAGATGGAAGGTGTTGGGGCGGTGGACGTGATGATTACCCTGGAGGATGAAGGGGAGAGCGTGGTGGCTCAGGATATAAACAGGAAAACGGACACCACCGAACAGCAAGAGGAGGTGCGACGGGAGACTTCCACAGAGGAGAGCACAGTGTTTTCCGGTGATATCCCCTATGAGACTAAGGTGAAGGCGCCGCAGATACGGGGGATATGCATTGTGGCTCAAGGGGCAGATAGCAATGAGACAAAGGTGAAAATCTATGAGGCGGTACAGGCATTATTTTCCATAGAAGCTCATAAGATATCAATAGTAGAAATGGGAGCACAGGAGGGAATATGAAACGAATTTTCCGCAAAAACCAATTGGTGGTTACCGCTTTGGCGTTGCTGATTGCGGTGGCAGGATATTTTAATTATACATATGATGCAGATGAGAATGAGATTGCCACCATGGCAGAAAAAAGCAATCAAAAGACGAAAGAGACCAAGGATACCAAGGGAAAAACCACGGCCCAGGCAGATGAGAGCATGGGGGATGAATCTGCCGGGGAAACGGTTCTTACAGAGAGCGACAGTATCGCCATCAGCAAGGCGGCATCTCTGAAAATGGATAGAGAGCAGACCAGAGCTGCAGGAAAGGCCACCCTTCTGGAGGTGGTGAACAATAAGGAATTGACAGAGCAGGAGCGGAAAAGTGCTGTGGATGAGTTGGCCAAAATGACAGATATCGCAGAGCGGGAGGCAGCCTGTGAGATGATGCTTCAGTCAAAAGGATTTGAGGAGGCTATCGTCAGCATTTCCGGGGAGGGCGCTGACGTGATTGTGAACAAGAAAGAGGTCACGGATGCAGAGCGGGCCCAAATTGAAGATGTGATTCACAGAAAAGGCGGTGTGGCCCCGGATCACATTGTGATATCAGCTATGAATTGACCTCAAATGGGGACAATATCTTGACAAGCACTTCCTGTGTGGGCTAAACTGTACGGGGCAGTCCGGCGGGCTGCCCTCATATAGGAGGAAAGCAGCGTGTCAAACTTACAGAAAGAAATAGAAAAAAGAAGAACATTTGCCATCATATCCCATCCGGATGCAGGTAAGACCACTTTGACGGAGAAGTTTTTGCTTTACGGTGGTGCCATTAACCTGGCAGGTTCCGTCAAGGGAAAGGCCACCGCCCGCCATGCGGTGTCAGACTGTATGGAGATTGATAAGGAGAGAGGTATTTCGGTTACTTCCTCCGTATTGCAGTTCCATTACGATAATTATTGCATCAATATTTTGGACACCCCCGGCCATCAGGATTTCTCCGAGGATACTTATCGTACCTTGATGGCAGCAGATTCTGCGGTGATGGTGATTGATGCCTCAAAGGGCGTGGAGGCTCAGACCAGAAAACTGTTCAAGGTCTGTGTGATGCGTCACATTCCGATCTTTACCTTTATCAATAAGATGGATCGTGATGCCAATGATACCTTCGAACTACTCGATGATATAGAAAAGGAATTGGGCATCGCCACATGTCCCATTAACTGGCCTATTGGTTCCGGTAAATCCTTTAAGGGAGTGTATGACCGCAACACCAAACAGGTGAGAACCTTTGCGGATACTCTAAAGGGCACTAAGGAGGGCACCGAAAAGATTATTGATATTGACGATGATGCGCTGGTGGAGGAAATTGGACAGGAATACAAGGATACACTGTTGGAAGAAATCGAATTGCTGGATGGGGCCAGCGCAGAGTTTGATATGGATTTGGTATCAAAGGGGGAACTGTCTCCGGTGTTCTTTGGCTCTGCTTTGACTAATTTTGGAGTGGAGACATTTTTACAGCACTTTTTGCAGATGACCACATCTCCTTTGCCTCGTATGTCAAATGCAGGGGAAGTCAATCCATTTTCTCCTGATTTCTCTGCTTTTGTATTTAAGATTCAGGCAAATATGAACAAGGCACACAGGGATCGTGTGGCATTTATGCGCATCTGCTCCGGAGAGTTTGATGCGGGTATGGAAGTGTTCCATGTGCAGGGAAATAAATCCATGAAACTGTCCCAACCGCAACAATTGATGGCTCAGGAGCGAAAGATTGTGGACAAGGCATATGCCGGTGACATTATCGGTGTATTTGATCCCGGGGTGTTTTCTATCGGCGATACCATTGTAGGCGGAAAGGAACACTTTGCATTTGAGGGAATTCCTACCTTTGCACCGGAGCATTTTGCCAGAGTGCGTCAGGTGGACACTATGAAGCGCAAGCAGTTCATGAAGGGAATCACCCAGATTGCTCAGGAGGGTGCTATTCAGATTTTCCAGGAGTACAATACCGGTATGGAGGAAATCATTGTGGGAGTCGTAGGCGTGCTGCAGTTTGACGTGTTGAAATATCGCCTGAACAATGAATATAATGTGGAGATTCTCATGGAAAATCTACCCTATGAGCACATCCGTTGGATTGAGAATAGCGACATTGACCTTGATAAGATTTCCGGTACTTCCGATATGAAAAAGATAAAGGATTTGAAAGAACGCCCACTGTTGCTCTTTGTAAACAGTTGGAGCGTTGGTATGACCTTAGAGCGCAATGAGGGATTGGTATTATCGGAGTTTGGGCGCAGTTAGTGTGCCGCTTTCCCTTGACAAGATGATGTGGTAACGTATAATAAAGACAGTGGTAAAGCCACTGTCTTTTTTCGTATCGAAATTTTCCCCCATCAGAAATTTTGTGGTTGACTTTTCGCGGGAAGTATACTACTATTAGAACATAAAAACGAACAAAGGTTCGATATATGGAGGGTAAGGAATATGGCTAATGAAGATAAGCTGAAAGCGTTGGACGCAGCGATTTCACAGATAGAGAAGCAATACGGTAAGGGCTCTGTTATGAAGCTGGGAGATACCAGCAATCAGATGAAGGTTGAGACAGTTCCTACCGGATCACTGAGCTTAGATATTGCATTGGGGCAGGGTGGCTTGCCTAAGGGACGTATCATCGAGATTTACGGACCGGAATCCAGTGGTAAGACAACGGTGGCATTACATGCTGTGGCAGAAGTACAGAAGGCAGGAGGAATTGCCGGATTTATTGACGCTGAGCACGCCTTAGATCCTATCTATGCTAAGAATATTGGTGTAGATATTGATAACTTATACATATCTCAGCCGGACAACGGAGAGCAGGCTTTGGAGATTACGGAGACTATGGTGCGCTCCGGTGCGGTGGATATTGTGATTGTAGACTCTGTTGCAGCACTGGTCCCCAAGGCGGAGATCGATGGAGATATGGGAGATTCCCATGTGGGCTTGCAGGCCCGCCTGATGTCACAGGCTCTGCGCAAGCTTACGGCAGTGATTAGCAAGTCCAATTGTATTGTTATTTTTATCAACCAGTTGCGTGAGAAGGTGGGAGTGATGTTCGGTAATCCGGAGACCACCACTGGCGGTCGGGCGTTGAAGTTCTATTCGTCTGTTCGTCTAGATGTACGCCGCATTGAGGCCCTGAAGCAGCAGGGAGAGGTTATCGGTAACAGGACTCGTATCAAGGTTGTGAAGAATAAGATTGCGCCTCCTTTCAGAGAGGCAGAGTTTGATATTATGTTTGGCGAGGGTATTTCTAAGGAGGGAGATATCTTAGATATAGCTACTAACTTAGACATTGTGAACAAGTCCGGTGCCTGGTATGCCTACAAGGGTGAGAAGATCGGACAGGGACGTGAGAATGCCAAGGTATTTTTGAAGGAGCATCCGGAGATTTGCTCTGAGATTGAAGGATTGGTACGTGCCCATTACGCTCCGGAGACGGAAGAGGAAACAACAACAGAAGAGTAGGAACTATGATTTATATCACTGCAATTCAATCAATTAAGAACTCTAAAAAGAAGGTCTGTCTCAGCGATGGGACAGACTTTGTTCTCTATAAGAGGGAAGTGGACTCCTTTGGCCTGTGTGAGGATATGGAGATGACAGAGGAGTTATACCATACCATGATGGAGCAGGTGTTTATTCCCCGAGCCAAGCGCCGTGCTATGCATTTGTTAGAACGGATGGACCGCAGTGAAGCTCAGTTAAGGGATAAGCTTACTCAGGGAGGATATCCGTGTGAAGCGGTAGATACGGCTATTGCCTATGTGGAGTCTTATCACTATGTGGACGATGAGCGTCTGGCACGATCCCATATCCGTTTTTATCAGGAGAGCAGGAGTCGTATGCGCATTGCTCAGGATTTGATGAAGAAGGGCATTTCACGAGAGGTGATCCAGCGTTGCTTGGAGGAGGAGTATGTGACATCCCAGGTGGACTTAATTCGAGGATTGATGGAGAAGAGACACTACAACCCAGCCGATGCCACCAGAGAAGAGAAGGCCAAGATGTACCGCTTTTTGGCCCAGAGAGGGTTCTCCTCCGGGGATATCAGCAGGGCTATGGGAGAGCACTGGGAATGTCCGTAAAAGACACTGGATTTAGTGGGCAGGTGCTTGACAGAATACCCAAAGAAGTATAAAATTTAGTTGTTGTATTTATATGCAAATTGATAAATTTTCGTGTAAAATATACAATAAAACTTAATAAAGGAGGTGCTCCTGTGCAGACGATTATTGCAGTGATTGTTACCTTAATCGTTGCCGTTCCGGTGTCTCTTGCGATTGCCAACGCATCCTACAAGAAGGCGTCTTCTAAGAAGATTGGAAGTGCGGAGGACAAGGCTCGTGAGATTATTGACGAGGCTGTGAAGACAGCAGAGACAAAGAAGCGTGAAGCTCTCTTAGAGGCAAAGGAAGAGTCATTGAAGACTAAGAATGAGCTGGATAAGGAGATTCGTGAGCGCAGAGCAGAGATTCAGCGTAATGAGCATCGAGTTCTTCAGAAAGAAGAGAACTTGGACAAGAAGTTAGATGCTCTCGAGAAGAGAGAAGCTGAGTATGCTGCCAAAGAGGAAGCGGTCAACAAGCAGAAGGAAGAAGTTGCGAAGTTGAATCAGCAGAGAGTACAGGAACTGGAGAGAATCTCTGGTTTAACCTCCGAACAAGCGAAAGAATTTCTTTTAAAGACTGTTGAAGAAGATGTAAAGCTTGACACAGCGAAGCTGGTCAAGGAATCCATTGCTCAGGCAAAGGACGAAGCGAACAAGAAAGCAAGAGAAATCGTAGTTACCGCAATTCAGAAATGTGCGGCAGACCATGTGGCTGAGACTACAATCTCTGTTGTTCAGCTTCCAAACGATGAAATGAAGGGAAGAATTATTGGCCGTGAGGGACGTAACATCAGAACCCTTGAGACACTGACGGGTGTAGAGTTGATTATTGATGATACTCCGGAAGCAGTTATTCTCTCTGCATTTGATCCGGTTAGAAGAGAAGTGGCTAGAATTGCCTGGGAGAAGTTGATTGTAGACGGACGTATTCATCCGGCTAGAATCGAAGAGATGGTAGAGAAGGCTCAGAAGGAAGTTGAGACTTTGATCCGGGAGGAAGGTGAAGCGGCTACATTAGAGGTTGGTGTTCATGGCATTCATCCTGAATTAATCAAGCTCTTAGGTAAGATGAGATATCGTACCAGTTATGGCCAGAATGTATTAAAGCACTCCATCGAGGTTGCTCAGTTGGCAGGTTTGCTCGCTGCAGAACTTGGTTTGGATGTTAGAACTGCTAAGCGTGCAGGTTTATTACATGATATTGGTAAGGCAGTAGATCGCGAGATGGAAGGCTCCCATATTCAACTTGGTGTGGAACTCTGTAAGCGTTACAAGGAGTCACAGACTGTGATTAACGCGGTGGAGGCACATCACGGTGATGTTGAGCCGGAGACTTTGATTGCGTGCCTAGTACAGGCTGCTGACACAATCAGTGCTGCAAGACCGGGTGCCAGACGGGAGACATTAGAGGCTTATTCCAACAGATTACAACAGTTAGAAGAAATTACAGACGGCTTTAAGGGCGTCGACAAATCTTTTGCTATTCAGGCAGGTAGAGAGGTTCGCGTAATGGTAGTTCCTGAACAGGTTAACGATGCTGAGATGGTATTGTTAGCTCGGGATATTTCCAAGAGGATTGAATCCGAATTGGATTATCCGGGACAGATTAAAGTCAATGTTATTCGCGAGTCGCGAGTGACAGATTACGCAAAGTAAAATTTCATAAAACATTAGAACAGCCGGGATGCTTAGAAAATGCGGATTTTCAAGGGTTCCGGTTGTTTTTATATTCCCAAAATCTCCTTCCCAAAACTGAGAAGGATTGGATTCACAAAGCACTCCAGATAGATTCCCACAAAGAGCAGGGCAACAACACCAATCCCATAGAGAACAAACCGAGGGATGTTTGCACTGCTTTTTGCTTCCGCAATAGAGTCAGTGTCATTTCTCCCAATAAAGATCCAATACAAGAACATAAAGAGAATGCCGTAGATAATCCAATGGGGGAGCAGCGAGATAATCAAAATGCACAACCCTTTCCAACCGAAAGAATGACAGAAGGAGAGGGTGATGATTCCCAAAAAACATCCTGCTGATCCACAAAACAGATGATACAGGATTTTGCGAAGCTTCGTGATGCCACTGAGGATGAGCAGAGCAAGCAATTCTCCTCGATGCAGTAGGAGATAGAAGAAGAGGGAGCGCTGGTTGAGAGTTTGCAGATTCAACTTTCCCATACAATTTTCGTTCCAATGTTCAAATTGACAGATGTCATCCCATAGCAGGATTTTTCCCAGGAGCAGAGCAATAAAAAAAGACATAAGAAAAATGCCTTTCTTTCCTCGCAGTAGTTGAAGAAAGAGTGCTCCCGGCATTCTCCTTTGTCTGTGATATGCGTCATAGTAAACATATTTTTTCATATAAGCCCTGTCCTATCGTTTCTTTTCTATCATCTTATGACAAGGACTGGGGATTATTCCTTTTCCGATAGAACCTTCACCTGGTAGGCCAGGATGGCAGAGACGGTTTTGCTATCTTGAATGTGTCCGGCATATATTTCCTCCAGCAAATCATCCATTTCCCAGGCTTTAACCTGAATAGACTCGGCTTCGTCTAAATGCTGCTTCCCGGGAACCAGATTTCTTGCCAAATACACATCTATAAATTCATCGCAAAAAGCTACGGTGGTGCGCAGTTTGATGAGAGGCTCAATGGAGTTGCTGTGATATCCCGTCTCTTCCTCCAGTTCCCTGGCGGCACATAACGCGGTGTCTTCTGTGACGGAATCTCGGCAACCTGCAGGCAGTTCCCAAGTCATTCTCTCCAGAGCGTGACGGTACTGGTGAACCAGAATGATACGGCCATCGTCAAGGACAGGAAGTACCGCGGCGGCTCCTTTTCGGTGGCTGACAAAATCCCAATGCTCGGTATGCCCATTAGGCAAACGAACAGTGTCCGCATATACATCTAAAATAGAACCCTTATGTACTAATTTTCTCTCTTCTAACTTTACATGTTCTATCATATTACCCCCTATCGACCATACGAACCGGGCCAATGCTACCTGCATATATCATTATTTGTTTAACTCTGCAATGGTGTAGAGCAGTTGCTTGGAATCTTCCCATCCAAGACATGGGTCGGTGATGGATTTGCCATATACCTGATTGTCAGAAATTTTCTGACAGCCTTCTTCGATATAGCTTTCAATCATGACACCCTTTACCAGATTCTTCACCTCAGAAGAGAAGTGGCGGCTCATCATAACTTCGCGAACAATGCGAATCTGCTGCTTGAACTGTTTATTAGAATTGGAGTGATTTGCATCCACGATGGTGGCAGGGTTTACCAAATCCATAGACTGGTACATCTCTGCCAGACGAACCAAATCTTCGTAGTGATAATTTTGTACACAGTTGCCGTGCTTGCTGACAGCACCTCGCAAAATGGTGTGTGCCAGCGGATTTCCGGTGGTGCGCACCTCATAACCGGAAAAGGTGAAATGATGTGAATGCTGCGCTGCATAAACGGAGTTTAACATAACGGAAAAATCTCCACTTGTTGGATTCTTCATGCCGGATGCCACGTCAAAACCGCTGACGGTGAGACGATGGTGTTGATCCTCAACGGAACGGGCACCGATGGCAACGTAGGAGAGCAAATCTTCTACATATCCCCAGTTCTCCGGATAAAGCATTTCGTCGGCGCAGGTGAGACCTGTCTCAGCGATGGCTCTCAAATGCATCTTTCTCATGGCAATCAGCCCCTCTACCATATCAGGAGCCTTGGTAGGATCCGGCTGAGAAGCGATGCCCTTATAACCGGAGCCGGTGGTGCGAGGTTTGTTGGTATAAATTCGTGGAACAATTAAAACCTTGTCTTTAATTTCTTCCTGTACAGGTGCCAGACGGCTCACATAATCGATGACGGAGTCTTCGCTGTCTGCAGAGCAAGGACCGATGATGGCCAGAACTCTGTCATCCTTTCCAGTGATAATATCAGCAATTTGTTCATCGCGCTCCGTCTTGACGGCCATCATCTCCGGTGTCATAGGATACTGGGATTTGATTTCGTCCGGGCTTGGCATAGCCTTTAAGTAGGTAAAACTCATAGTTGTTCTCCTTCGTGTATCATGTTACATTGTCATATTTTGGAAGTTTTGGAAAATTATTTCCCAAAAACTTTTTAATTCTTTCAATTCCCTATAATATAAGAAATTATATGAGGTGTCAAACAATTGTAAACATTGACTTTGCTTTCATTTTTTGCTATCATTATTTGGCATTTGTTTGTAGGCGTAGCGTAGCTGGATAACGCATCGGACTCCGACTCCGAAGATCGCTGGTTCGAATCCAGTCGTCTACATTTTTGAGACATTATAACTAGGATAGGTGGATTTATATAGCAGGAGGAATTTGGGCTATGGACAAGTTAAAGGGGATTTTACGCCAGATTAAGATAGATAAGATAATTACATTCTGCAAGGAGAATGCCAGATATTTTGGCGCAGGTGCTGTGTTTGTGGCAATTGTGTTGGTTTTGGCATTTGGCACCAATGGCACCGCATCGGAGAAAGACCCTATGGCAGGGGCATATCAGAACTATGCGGAGAATGACAATGAGGAAGTAGACAAGTTAATCAAATCTTACCTGAAGAGTTACGCGGCAGGTGATGTGGATACCTTAAAGACTATCGCCACACCGATTTCAGACGCTGAGGTTAGCTACATTCAGTTTTACAGTCAGTATATTGAGAAATACCAGAAGGTTAAAGTATACACGAAGCGCGGTGTCACCAAGGACTCTTATTTGTGCTCTGTGTATTTGCAGGTTAAGTTTAAGGATATCGATACGCCGGCTGCAGGTTTGGACTTTTTCTATGTTGAGACTAACGAAGACGGCAAGTTGTATATTAACAATGTGTATGGCTCCTTCAATCAGGCCAATGGTGAATTTGATATGGACACAGAAGTGTCTGCACTCATTGCAACCTTTGAGCAACAGCCGGATGTTTTGGCATTGCAGGCGGATGTTCAGAAGGAGTGCAACGAGGCTATGCTTGCGGATGAGAAATTAAATTCTTTTGTCAACGGCACATTACAGCAGGCAATTGCAAAGTGGGCAACAGATTACAAGGCTTCTGTAGAGCAGGCTGCGCAGGAGGCTGCCGAAGCAAAGAAAGCGGAAGAAGAAGCGGCAAAGAAGGCGGAAGAGGAAGCTAAGGCTGCGGAAGAAGCCAAGAAGAAAGAGGAACAGGAGAACGCCAATGCCACCAAGAAGATTGCTACGGACAAGATTAATGTCCGAGATGCAGCGGCAGAGGATGGCAATAAGCTTGGTCAGTTGGAGAAAGGTCAGGAAGTGACCTGCTATGCAGTTGAGAATGGTTGGGCCAAGATTGATTATAATGGCACAAAGGCATACGTGAAAGCCGATTATTTAACAGATCCGGAAGCAGAAGATGATGCAACGGAAGATCAGAATACATCCGATCAAAGTGGTAAGCAGATTACGTTATCCAACACGGTGAATGTTCGTGAGAGCATGAGTGAGACAGCATCAAAGGTGGCTGTTGCTTATGCAGGCGAGACTTTGACTGTGGTTCAAGATTATGCTGAGGGATGGTCAAAGGTTAACTACAATGGCAAGGTGGGATACTGTAAGACAGAATTCCTCAAATAAACGGTGCCATCGCAGACTCTACTGACATATAGGGGACTGCAATGGAAGGATAATGATAAGAGATCAATGATAGAAGGGGTCAGGCTGTTGTGGTCTGACCCTTTATGAATAGGGGGAAACCATGGAGACGGAAGGTGTTCGCCTGAACAAGTTTTTAAGTGAAGCAGGGGTGTGTTCCCGCCGGGAAGCTGACCGGCAGATTGCAGCGGGTGGTGTTCTGATCAATGGAAAAGTAGCAGAGGTGGGACAACGCGTCATGGAGAGCGATGTGGTGGAATATCAAGGGAAAGAGATTTTCACCAAGCCCAGGCCGGTACTTTTGTTGTGCAATAAGCCGGAGGGAATTGTATGCACAGCGGAGAAAAGGGAAAAGAATAATATTGTGGATTTCATTCATTATCCCACCCGATTATATCCGGTGGGACGTTTGGATAAGAATTCCAGAGGTCTGCTACTGATGACCAACCAGGGAGAATTGGTAAACCGCATTATGCGGGCCAGAAACTATCACGAGAAAGAATATATTGTGCGGGTGGACAAGCCCATCACTGGTACATTTGTCACGGATATGGCAAAGGGAGTTTTTTTGCCGGAATTGGAAGTGAAAACCAGACCATGTCGGGTGGAAAAGATTTCCAAATACACCTTTCGCATTGTTTTGACTCAGGGATTGAATCGTCAGATTCGCAGAATGTGTCAAGTGTTTGGCTATCACGTGAGGGACTTGCAGCGAGTGCGTATTATGAACCTGACCTTGGATGGAATCAAGGAGGGAGAATATCGGGAGATTCGCCCGGAAGAATACGAAGCATTAATGGGTATGTTGGGAGAATAAGATGAGTATTGAGGAAGAAGTGAAAGAACTGCGGGAGCAAATTGAGTATCACAGCAACCGCTATTACAATATGGATGAGCCGGAGATTACCGATTATGAATATGATATGATGATGCGTCGGCTCAAAGAGATAGAGAAGGAGCATCCGGAACTAATCCAAAGTACATCCCCTACACAGAAGGTTGGAGGGACAGCCAAGCGAGAGGCGGGAGTATTGGTTCGTCATAACGTGCCCATGCTGAGCCTGCAGGATGTATTTTCCAAGGAAGAGGTAGATGCCTTTGTAGAGGAAATGCAGGAAAAACTTTCTGAACCCGAATTTGTGGTGGAATATAAGATAGACGGATTGTCAATGTCATTGCGCTATGAACAAGGAAATCTTGTGATGGCA
Source organism: Lachnospiraceae bacterium (assembly GCA_029008035.1). Lineage (GTDB taxonomy): Bacteria > Bacillota > Clostridia > Lachnospirales > Lachnospiraceae > Pararoseburia. Next base: position 15,743 of record JAQXIY010000084.1, on the reverse strand, counting down.
GAGACCAGAGGGGATGGCATTAACTTTGGCGAGGATGTCACATCCAATGCAAGAGAAATTTCAGATGTGAAGGAGCACCTGGAGGATGCGCCGGATTATCTGGAAATTCGCGGCGAGGTTTATATGACAAATGCTGCGTTTGATGAGGTGAATGAAACCCAGGAATTACTGGGAAAGAAGACCTTTGCCAATCCAAGAAATTGTGCGGCGGGAACTTTGCGTCAATTGGACAGCAAGGTGGTGCGGGAGCGCAATCTATCCCTTTTTATTTTTAATCTTCAGCAGGTCAGCGGCAGAGAATTCAAAACCCATACCCAGGCGTATGAGTATATGAAGAGTCAGGGAATCACGGTGATAGAGGATTATCGCATCTGTCACACAGCGGAGGAAGTGTGGGATGCTATCACTGCCATCGGCGAGAACAGAGGTAATCTGGCCTATGATATTGACGGTGCTGTGGTAAAAATCAACGACTTTTCTCAGAGAGAACAGTTGGGAACAACCTCTAAGGTGCCAAAATGGGCGGTGGCATATAAGTATCCGCCGGAGGAAAAGGAAACAAAGCTTTTGGATATTGAACTGTCTGTGGGACGGACGGGGCGTATTACCCCCACCGCTATTTTTGAACCGATTCGCCTCTGTGGCACATCGGTGAGTCGGGCAACACTTCACAATCAGGATTTCATTGATCAATTGGATATTGGTATCGGAGACACGTTGGTAGTATATAAATCCGGAGAGATTATTCCAAAAGTGAAAGAGGTAAAGCATGACCTGCGCCCGGCGGGGACAAAGCGGTATCAGATACCTATGACTTGCCCGGTATGTGGGGCACCTACCCACCGGGAGGAGAATACGGCAGATATTAAGTGCACATCCGGCACATGTCCCGCACAATTGGAGCGCCATATCATCAATTTTGTAGGCAGAGATGCCATGGATATCAAAGGATTTGGCGCAGCATATATTCAGGAGCTGGTTCGCCTGGGCTATATTAAGGATATTGCGGATATCTACACACTCAAAGACTTCCGGGATGAGCTGGTGGAAAAGGGCATCATTGGAAAGGAAAAAAACACGGACAAGCTTCTGGGCGTTATCGAGGCATCTAAGAGCAACGACGCTTATCGGCTTTTGACGGGATTTGGCATATCCGGAATTGGTAAGGCGGCTGCCAAATCGCTGATGAACCACTTTGGCAGCATTGAGGCTGTGGCTCTGGCTGATGTGGAAGCCTTGACTCAGGTGGAAGATATTGGGGAAATCAGCGGGAAAGCTGTTTATGAATTTTTCCATGACCCTACTTGTCAAGCACTCATAACACGTTTACAATCATATGGTGTGAATATGGCAAAGGAAGAGAGCCCGGGGACAGACAGTGTTCTGGGGCAGAAGACCTTTGTGATTACAGGAACCCTCCCTACTATGGGAAGAAAAGAGGCGGCAGAACTCATTGAACTCCACGGAGGCAAGGTGACCGGGTCTGTGTCAAAAAAAACAGATTATCTTGTGGCAGGGGAGAATGCCGGAAGCAAACTGGATAAGGCCAACAGTCTTTCCATACCGGTTCTCTCGGAAGCAGAGTTATTAAAAATGATAGAGGAGGCATCATATGCCAATTAAGACACAAAAGGATTTGCCGGCAAAGGCGATTCTGGAACATGAAAATATATTTGTAATGGATGAAGAGAGGGCGTTACATCAGGATATCCGTCCCATTGAAATCGGGATTCTCAATCTGATGCCCTTGAAGGAAGATACGGAATTACAGCTTTTGCGTTCCTTGTCCAATTCGCCATTACAGGTGGATATTACCTTCTTGACGGTGAAGAGCCACCAGTCAAAAAATACATCTAAGAGTCACTTGAATAAATTTTACCAATCTTTTGATGAGATTAAGGACCAGAATTTGGACGGTCTTATCATCACCGGAGCACCGGTGGAATTGATGGAATTTGAAGAGGTGGATTACTGGGAAGAATTGGTGGAGATTATGGAGTGGTCAAAGACCCATGTAACTTGTACATTTCATCTATGCTGGGGTGCTCAGGCAGGTCTTTATTACCACTATGGTATCAAGAAAGAAATTTTGGACCATAAAATGTTCGGCATCTACGAGCACAAGGTGCAAAATCGCAAGATTCCATTGGTGCGAGGCTTTGATGACTATTTTATGGCACCCCACTCCAGACACACCCAAATGGACGCAGCAGCCATTAAGGACAATAAGGAACTGATTGTTCTTGCTGAATCCGAGGAGGCGGGAATCTTTTTGGTGCTATCCAGAGACAACAGTCAAATCTTTTGTATGGGACATCCGGAGTACGACCGTCTCACGCTGGATAAGGAGTATCACCGTGATTTGGATAAGGGATTGGATATCCAAATGCCCAAAAATTACTATCCAAACGACGATGTCAATGCGAAGCCGTTGTTACAATGGCGTTCCCATGCCAACTGCTTATATACCAATTTCCTGGATTACTATGTCTACCAGATGACACCGTACGACCTACACTGGTTGCCAAAGGATAAGCGTTAAATTGTTCCATACATGTGAAAATATGAAAAGGAGAGGGACATGCAAATAAAATGTGATTATTGCGGGGCATTTTTTAGTGACACAGAAGAGCAGTGTCCAACCTGTGGGGCACCAAACAACCAGCTTCGCAGGACGGCATCCTCTGTTCCTGTGACTATTGAAGAACTGCAAAAATTTATTGCAGAGAAGAATATTCCGGCAGAGAAGATTCGGTTTTTTATCGGTGTTGATTACCGCGAGCCAAAAGCTTTTGGTATCTACAAAGACGAGATGACAGGGAACTTTGTGGTCTACAAGAACAAAGCTGACGGCACCAGAGCGGTGCGCTATGAGGGCAAGGATGAGGCCTATGCCGTCAATGAAATTTACCAGAAACTGCGAGATGAGATTAACAGAAACAATGAGCAGCATGGCAAAACCGGCGGGGGAGTCGGTGGCAATGCACCATACCAACAGAGTGGTACATATGCTGGGGGAGGCAATGACCCGGAGCGAAGGAATAATAATCGCAAATTCCGACTACTGCTTGTTCTTGTTATCATCATAATGGTAATTTCCCTGTTTATGTGCTTTGCCAAGGTGGCAGGGAGAACTTCCGGACATGGTGGCGGTGTTTATATTCACAATACAAATGGATATGAATACAATTATGACGACTCTGATTCTTCCGGGGGAGACAGTTACGATGTCAACGATTCCTACGATGACAGTTGGGATACGGACTGGGATGCGGGAAGCAGTTGGGACTCTGATTGGGGTAGTTTTGATTCCAACTGGGACAGTGATTGGTGATGAGCAGGATAAAAAATTCTTTCCCATTTTGCGGGAGTCTGCTATAATATATCTATATTTTTGATTAGGAGGCTGGTATCATGGCAGAAGATAGAAATAGTTTTACAATTAAAGAGGGTGAGAACGGCGGCGTTAACATTGCTGATGAGGTAGTTGCGATTATCGCAGGACTGGCCGCTACTGAGGTGGATGGTGTGGCATCCCTGGCGGGCAATCTCACCAACGAAGTGATTAGTAAGGCGGGTGCCAACAAGCTTGCCAAGGGTGTGAAGGTTGTTGCAGAAGAGGATGACAATCTGGCCATTCGTATGTCTGTGAATATTGCATACGGATATGAGATTCCGAAGATTTGTCAGCAGATTCAGGAAAAGGTCAAATCAGCCGTGGAGAATATGACGGGATTGCAGGTTGTCAGCGTTGACATCAAAATCGCATCTGTTTCTGTTGGAAACGAATAATTCTTTTGTTTTTTGAAGATTTAGGGTATAATGAAGGGTGTCTGTAAAGACATCCTTTTTTACAACTTGTGGGGTGTTTTTTACGACCGATAATTGGAGAATATAATAGTTAGGTAGGATGATTCATGACAAGAAGAGAACTTAGAGAAGAGATATTTAAGATTATTTTTCAAGCGGATTTTCACAGCCGGGATGAATTGGCTGCCCAGGCCACATTGTTTTTGGACGACGATGGATATAGCGAACAGGATCGAGAAGAGATTATGGAGAAGTGCTGTGACATTTTTGATCATGTAGAGGAACTGGATGAGGAAATCAATGCAGTGGTGGAGGGGTGGAAGACCACCCGTATGAGTAAGGTGGATTTGTCTTTGATTCGTCTGGCACTCTATGAGATGAAATTCCAAGACACCCCCAAGGGTGTGGCAATCAATGAGGCGGTGGAACTGGCGAAGCAGTACGGCACCGACCATTCCTCAGGCTTTGTGAATGGAGTTCTGGCAAAGTTTAATGAGTAGAAACATTTATTCCGTAGGACAGGTAAATGCATATATCAAGGATGTTTTCGACGGAGATTTTCTTTTGCGAAACCTTTCTGTTCAGGGGGAGATATCCAACTGCAAATATCATGGCAGTGGTCATATCTATTTCACCCTGAAGGATGAGGCGGGAGCCATTTCCGGTATTATGTTTAAGGGGAATCGCATAAAGGGTTTGAGATTTCCCATGAAAGACGGAGATATGGTGGTGGTCACAGGTTCTGTTTCTGTGTATGAGAAGGGTGGCACCTATCAAATCTATGCCAGAGAGATTACTTTGGCGGGAGCAGGAGATTTGTATGTTCGATTTGAGCAGCTCAAGCAGGAACTGGAGGAGATGGGGATGTTTGCCCCGGAGTACAAGAAGCCTATTCCCGGATTCGCCCGGCGTATTGGGATTGTGACAGCACCTACAGGTGCAGCAGTAAGGGACATTATTCAGATATCCCGTAGGCGCAACCCCTTCGTGGAATTGATTCTCTACCCTGCGCTTGTTCAGGGGGAGGGAGCCGTGGAGAGTATTATCTCAGGCATTATGGCACTGGATGCTATGGATTTGGACGTGCTGATTGTTGGACGAGGGGGAGGTTCCATTGAGGATCTTTGGGCCTTTAATGAGGAAGCGGTTGCCCGAGCAATCTTTTCCTGTAACACACCGGTGATTTCGGCGGTAGGGCATGAGACAGATACAACCATTTGTGATTATGTGGCGGATTTGCGGGCACCAACGCCCTCGGCGGCGGCAGAGCAGGCTGTATTTTCCTATCAGGAATGGCAGAATACCCTGAATAATTATCGTCTGATGTTGGGACGGGCTATGAGCAATCATATGGAGGCTGTTGAGGCGAGGCTTGCAGGATATACGAAGCAACTGGGATACCTTTCACCTGCGAATCGCTTAGATGAGAAACGTCAGTATGCCATTGGATTGGAACAGCGGTTGGCATCAGCCATGGAGCATCTCATAGAGGAATATAAAGGACGGCTGGCACTGTATGCAGGACGGCTGGACGGACTTTCCCCGGCAAAGAAATTGTCCCAGGGATATTCCTATACTATGAATAAAGAGGGTAAGACCGTGACGAGTACCGCCCAGGTGGCAGTGGGAGACACCATAGAGATTTTTGTCAGTGATGGTGCTTTGGGTGCTCAGATTAATCAGATAAAAGAGGATATATCATGGAAAAAGAATTGACGATGGAAGAGACGTTTCAGGAGATGGAACAGATTATAGAGCAGTTGGAATCGAAGGAGACTACTCTGGAGGATTCTTTTCAGTTATACAAACAAGGAATGGAACACTTGAAGCATTGCAATGACTTGATGAATCAAGTGGAAAAGAAGGTTCAGATGTTGAATGCCCAGGGAGACTTGGAGGACTTTGAGGAGGTGTAAAGATGGATATTAACAAAGAGATTGCCTATAAGGCCAGTGAAGCAGATCGAATGATTTATAAATATTTGCCTGAGGAAAAGGGATATCAAAAAACTATTTTTCAGGCTATGAATTACAGTGTTTTGGCAGGAGGAAAACGGATTCGTCCCATCCTAATGATTGAGACATACAAATTGTTTGGAGGTTCTTCTCAGGCACTGGCTCCTTTTGTGGCAGCTATGGAGATGATTCACACTTATTCTCTGGTACACGATGATTTGCCCGCTATGGACAATGACGAGTTGCGGAGAGGCAAGCCTACTACCCATGCCAAGTTTGGCGAGGCTATGGGTATTTTGGCAGGAGACGGACTTTTGAATTATGCCTTCGAGACAGCGTTGGAGGCTCTCTCTATTGAACCGGATAACAAGGCGGTACATCGAGCATTACAAATCCTGGCTCACAAGGCAGGTGTGTTTGGCATGATTGGCGGCCAGGTGGTGGACGTGGAGTCTGAGAAGCAATATGGTATCTCCAAGAACCGCTTGGATTTTATTTATCACTTAAAGACAGGCGCACTCATAGAGGCAGCCATGATGATTGGTGCAATTTTAGGCGGCGCCACCCCGGAGGAAGTGGATATGGTGGAGCAGGTGGCATCCAAGATTGGTCTGGCATTCCAGATTCAGGATGATGTGCTGGATGTGATTGGTGACCAGGAGACATTGGGTAAGGCTGTTGGTAGCGATGAGAAGAATCAGAAAGCTACCTACGTTATTTTCGAAGGATTGGATAAGGCAAAGCAGGAAGTGGCAGATTTGACAAAGGAAGCCATCGCTATTTTACAGGAACTGCCTTACGAGAATCCATTTTTGACGGAGTTATTGCGCTGGATGGTATTGCGGGATAAATAGAGGTTATTTCTATGGTATTGGACAAAATACAAAAAGAAAATGACATAAAAAAATTGACTCCACAGGAGTTGCGACAGCTTCCGGAGGAGATTCGTCAGTTCCTGGTGGAGAAACTTTCAGTGACGGGAGGACATTTGGCATCCAATCTGGGAGTTGTGGAACTGACCATGGCATTGCACTTGGTCTTTGATTTGCCAAAGGACAAGATTATTTGGGACGTAGGACATCAATCTTACACGCACAAGATTTTGACCGGTCGAAAGGAGAACTTTGACAATCTACGAAAGTTTGGGGGGATGAGCGGTTTCCCCAAACGCTCAGAGAGCAGTTGTGACAGTTTCGACACAGGACACAGTTCCACATCTATTTCTGCAGGTCTGGGATATGCATGGGCCCGGGAAATGTCCGGAGAGGACTATCACGTCATCTCCGTTATTGGTGATGGTTCTATGACGGGGGGCATGGCCTACGAGGCTTTAAACAATGCCGCCGCGTTAAAGAAGAATTTTATCATCGTACTCAATGACAACAATATGTCCATTTCAGAGAATGTGGGAGGTATGTCCCGACATCTCTCAAAACTCAGAACCAGTTCCAACTATACAGGCTTTAAGGAAGGGGTGCAAAACACCCTGGAGAAGATACCTGTATGTGGAGAACATTTGGTGGCCGGTATCCGAAAGACCAAGAGTAGTATCAAGCAGATGGTTATTCCCGGCATGATGTTTGAAGAAATGGGAATCATGTATCTGGGGCCGGTGGACGGCCACGATATACGGGCTATGGTACGGATTTTTCGGGAGGCATCTCAAGTACCGGGACCGGTGCTTGTTCATGTGCTGACACATAAGGGAAATGGATATGAACCGGCGGAACGCCACCCATCCCGTTTTCATGGCACGGCGCCATTTGATGTGGAGACCGGGATTCCAAAGGATAAGAGCAATCCATCCTATACGGATATTTTTTCCACTGTTATGAGAAAGATGGGCGAGCGGGAGCCAAAGGTGGTGGCTATTACAGCGGCTATGGCAGACGGTACCGGTTTGAAGCGCTTCCGCAATATGTTTCCGGAACGCTTCTTCGATGTGGGCATTGCGGAGGAACATGCAGTGACCTTTGCGGCCGGTTTGGCAGCCGGCGGTATGCGGCCGGTATTTGCGGTTTACTCCTCCTTTTTGCAGAGAGCATACGACCAGGTGCTGCATGATGTGTGCATGCAAAATCTACCGGTGGTCTTTGCCATAGACCGGGCAGGTCTTGTGGGCAGCGATGGTGAGACACACCAAGGTGTTTTTGATATTTCCTATCTTACCGGTATGCCAAATATGACTGTGATGGCTCCGAAGAACAAATGGGAACTTTCTGATATGCTGAAATTTGCTATTTCCCATGATGGGCCTATTGCCCTGCGCTATCCAAGGGGAGAGGCCTATGTGGGGCTTGAGGAGTACAGAGCACCTATTGTTTTGGGTAAGTGCGAGGAGGTGTATGCCGGCACAAAAGTACTGTTGTTTGCACTGGGCAGCATGGTGGATACGGCAGTACAGGTGAGAGACCTTTTACATTCACATGGAATTGATGCAGGTTTGGTGAATGCCAGATTTGCCAAGCCCTTTGATGAAGAATATTTAAAACAGGTCATGGATGGGTATGATGTGATTGTACCTATGGAAGAGAATGTTGCAGCGGGGGGGATGGGAGAGCATGTGTCTTGCTTCTTGCGCAAGGAAGGCTATCAGGGAACCATTTTACCGGTTGCTATTCCCGACAGGTTTGTGGAACAAGGCAACGTGGATACTCTGAAGGAGATGCTTGGCATTGATGCGTCATCCATCACCGATAACATAATAAAAGTAATCAAATAGGACGGGATATGAAAGAGCGTTTAGATGTTTTGCTGGTTCAGAGAGGACTGGCACCCTCCAGAGAAAAGGCCAAGGCTATGATTATGGAGGGAAATGTATTTGTAGATAATGAACGGGAAGATAAAGCGGGTACTTTTTTCGATGAGAAAGTGTCCATTGAGGTCCGGGGGAACACGTTGCGGTATGTGAGTCGTGGTGGACTGAAATTGGAGAAAGCAATGGAACACTTTGACCTGTCCCTGACAGGAAAGGTGTGCATGGATATCGGTGCTTCCACCGGAGGTTTTACCGACTGTATGCTGCAAAACGGCGCCGCGAAAGTTTATGCTGTGGATGTGGGATACGGACAGTTTGCATGGAAACTCCGTCAGGATGAGCGAGTGGTTTGTATGGAGAAGACCAACATTCGCTATGTCACCCCGGAGGATATTGAGGATGTACTTGATTTTGCTTCCGTAGATGTGTCTTTTATTTCTCTTACAAAGGTTCTTGGACCTGCCAGAGAGTTGTTAAAAGTAGGTGGTGAGATGGTTTGTCTCATCAAACCCCAGTTTGAAGCCGGAAAGGACAAAGTTGGGAAAAAAGGTGTGGTACGAGATGCAGCCGTACATAAGGAAGTGATTGAAAGTGTAATTTTATTTGCCAAATCCATTGGTTTTCAGGTGTTGCATCTGGAATACTCACCTATCAAGGGGCCGGAGGGCAATATAGAATATTTGGTTCATATCAGAAAGACTGAAGGAACCGAAGGAGAGGGAGTGATGGATGTAGATGCAGTTGTGGAGGCTGCCCATACATCCTTAGACAAATAGTATGAAACGATTCTTTGTTGTTGCCAGAGACGATAAAAAAGAGACATTATCCCTGATTCAAGGCATCATAGATTATATCTGCATACATGGGGGTGAATGTTCCTATGGGGTGAATCCGGATGATGCCCTGGAGGCAGAACTTTTAGTGCCAACTGAGACGGAGTGTATTCTCACAGTGGGAGGAGACGGCACTTTGATCCGTGCTGCCCAGAATATTTTTGGTAAGAACATTCCCATGATTGGTATTAATCGAGGACATTTGGGATATCTCTGTGATTTGGATGAGGAATCCGTATACGAGGGGATTGATGCGCTTCTGTCAGGAGAATATTCCATTGAGGAGCGAATGATGCTCACAGGTCATTTGGTGGATGAGCAGGGAAATGTGGGGAAAGATATTCAGGCGCTGAATGATATTGTTCTCTGTTCCAGCGCCGGTCTGCAGGTGATTCACGTGACAGTGTATGTCAACGGACAATATCTGTATGCTTACAATTGTGACGGTGTGATTTTTTCCACCCCCACCGGTTCTACCGCATACAATTTGTCGGCCAATGGTCCCATTGTCAACCCCAAGACCAATCTGATTCTGCTGACACCCATCAACCCGCATACATTAAATGCAAGAAGCATTGTTCTGGATGCATATGATGAACTGGTGTTGGAGATTGCGGCCAGACGGGAAGATACCGTGGAGGAGGCAGAAGTAAGCTTCGATGGTAATCACAAACGGCTTTTGCATCCCGGGGAAAAGTTGGTGGTGCACAGAGCCAAGGAGACCACTAAGATGATTCATTTAAAGGATATTAGTTTCTTAGACCGCATCAGAAATAAAATGCAGGCGGATTGATGGAAAGGGGATAATCATGAAAGCACAACGCCAGGCAAAGATTTTAGATTTGATTGTTAAGAAAGAAATCGGAACCCAGGAAGAATTGACCACAGAGTTGGAGAGAGCAGGTTTCATTGTGACTCAGGCCACCGTTTCCAGAGATATTCGTGAGATGAAACTCACCAAGGTAGCCATGAGTGATGGAAAACTTCGCTATGTGGCTTATCGCAAAACAGAAGAGGACATGCGAGAAAAATACATTCGTATTTTTCGAGATGGATATATTTCTATGGATAATGCTCAGAATATTCTGGTGATTCGCACTGTGTCGGGAATGGCTATGGCAGTGGCTGCCGCACTGGATCATATGGAATTACCGGAGATTGTGGGAAGCATTGCAGGAGACGATACCATTATGTGTGCCGTCCGCAGTATAGATGACACAGTTATCATCATGAACAAGCTTCGCAGAATTGTGGAGGATGCAAAAGTAGATTGAGAAGAGAGCGAAAGGAGTATATATGCTGGAAAATTTACATGTGAAGAACCTGGCGCTCATTGAAGAAGAGGATATTAGTTTTCTTGACGGATTACATATTCTGTCGGGAGAGACCGGAGCGGGAAAGTCCATTATCCTTGGTGCTTTGCATATGGCGCTGGGGGCAAAAGTGGACAAGGAAATGCTTCGGGATGGCAATCAGGAAGCTCTGGTGGAAGCGGTTTTTCGCATTACCGGAGAGGAACAGAGAAAGGCATTAGAGGCTTTGGATGTGTCGGTTTACGACGATGAGGTGATTTTGACGAGAAAAATCACGGAGAACCGCAGTGTTGCCAAGATTAACGGAGAGACAGTACCTGCTCAGCGAATGAAGGAAGTGGGGGATATTTTTCTGGATATTTATGGTCAACACGAGCATCAGTCTCTGTCAAACAAGCGGAAGCATTTGGAATTGCTGGATGAATATGCCAAGGGGGAAGTGCAATCCCTCAAAGAGGAATTGAAGTCAGCATACACCATCTACACTGCCAAGAAAAAAGAGTGGGAGGATGCCGGGCTGGATACTACAGACAGGAATCGGGAAATTGCTTTTTTGGAGCATGAGATTGCAGAAATTACAGGTGCCAATTTACAGCCGGCTGAGGATGATGCTTTAGAACAACAGTATCGACTGCTCAGCAATAACAAACGGATTATGGAGTCTCTGGGCAGTGCCTATCGGGAAACCGGCTCGGGAGGAGCCACCGACGAGATTGGACGGGCTATCCGGGAATTGCATCAGGTGGCAGAGTATGACGAGATGTTACAGGGACTTTTGTCCCAACTGAATGATGTGGATGGTCTGCTCAGCGATTTTAACCGAGAGCTGTCCCAGTATATGTCAGATGCGGAATTCGATGCAGAGCAGTTTGCATCCATAGAGATGCGACTCAACGAAATCAATCGTCTCAAGGATAAGTATGGTGCTTCTGTGGAAGAAATCATGGATACTCTGGCGACAAAACAGGAGAGATTGGAACAGCTTAAGGGATATGAACAGTATTTGGAAAATCTTTCTCGGGAGTGTGCCGCTGCCGAGGAGCATCTGGACAAATGCTGTGTTCAGGTCTCTTTTCTCCGCCAGAAATATGCGCAGGATTTGACGGCCCGTGTTCGGGAGGCATTGCAGGATTTGAACTTTCTCGATGTTGTTTTTGAGATGGAATTTCGTCGCTTAGACGGGTATACACAAAATGGTTTTGATGACGCTGAATTTATGATTTGCCTGAATCCGGGAGAGCCTATGCGTCCATTGAAAGATGTTGCTTCCGGGGGTGAAATGTCCCGTATTATGCTGGCTCTTAAGACGGTGTTGGCAGAAAACGATGCCATTGACACATTGATTTTTGACGAGATTGATGCGGGAATCAGCGGTAGGACTGCCCAGGCAGTCTCTGAGAAGCTCAGCCTGGTTGCCAAGAATCATCAGGTGATTTGTATCACACATCTGCCACAGATTGCCGCTATGGCAGATCAGCATTATCTCATTGAGAAGGAAGTGATTGGAGGTAACACCATTTCCTCTATTCAGGCTCTGTCCTATCATGACAGTGTGAAGGAACTGGCGCGGATGCTTGGGGGAAGTACCATCACCCAGGCAGTTTTGGATAATGCAAAAGAGATGAAAGATATGGCGGGCAGCTTTAAAAATCATGAGTAAAATTTATAGGGATTTTACATACTAAAGGAAGGATGAAACGTCCTTCCTTTTTTTGTGAATGATTGCATTCCGGGGAGGATACTTTGCAAAAAAATCATAGAGGTAAACGGGATGGAATGGTATCAAGAACATAGAAAACTGGTTGCAATATCTTACGGGGTGGTGTATGTGATTGCCTGCTATCTGATGTTGCTTTCTTATATCCCCGGTGAAGTCAATATAGAGCGAAATGCCGGGGAAATCAAATTGGCAGCTCCAGTTACGGTGGAACCCATACACGATGAAAATGTTCTGGCGGTGGGACAGAATAAGGGAGCGGTGGGCACTACGCAGAGACTGCAGTGCAAACTCTTTGGGGTGATTCCTGTGGGAAGTATTGAAGCCACCGTGACAGAGGAGCAAAAGGTGGATGCGGTGGGAAGTCCTGTGGGGATTTACCTGAAAATGCAGAATGTGTATGTGGCAGGCACCAAGGAACTGAGAGATGCCAAAGGGGATACGGCAAATCCCGGTGCCTACATTGTGAAGGAGGGGGACTATATTGTAGGGGTGAATGGAGGAAGCATCCAGACCAAGGAGCAATTACAGTGCCGGGTGGAGGAGAGCCAGGGAGAGCCCTTGGTTTTGACTTTGCTTCGGAAGAATGAATATATGGATGTGAGAATTCAACCTGTACTCACAGAAGGTGGAGATTATAAGTTGGGCCTCTGGGTTAAAGACGATACTGCCGGAGTGGGAACCATCACCTATATAGATGAGGATGGCAGATATGGGGCATTGGGCCATGGCATCAGCAACACGGGAACCGAGAACTTGATCCTCATGGAACGAGGATACCTTTATCACGCCAGCATCACCAGTGTCACCCCCAGCAGCGTAGGGTCGCCGGGAGAAATTACCGGACTGATCACCTACGGGGAAAATTCTCGTTACGGCAATGTGGCAACCAATAGCAATGTGGGGATTTTTGGAAATATTACCGCTACGGCGGAAGCAGCCTTAAATCGCCGAACCTATTCCGTGGGACGCAAGCAGGATATGAAGCGGGAAGAAGCGATTATGCTGTTTGGTACAGAGGGGCAGGTCAAATCATACCAGATTGCCATTGACCAAATTGATTTAAATCCCAAGGAAAAGAATAAAGCCTTTGTCTTTCATGTGACGGAGCCCGCCCTTATTGAACAGACCGGCGGTATCGTTCAAGGAATGAGTGGTTCCCCTATTATTCAGGAAGGAAAAATTGTGGGGGCGGTGACCCATGTATTCATCAACGATCCCACCAAGGGATACGGCATTTTTATTGAAGATATGCTGGATCATTAAGAAAAGGGGGATTTACTCAGAAAATAAACTGTGAGGAAAAGAGATTCCTTATGACGGCTTTCGACAGAATGCTTAAGGCACTTTATAAATAATGTTTGAGGAGCACGAAATATGTGTCTTCTTAGAAAATTTTATAAGGTGGGAGAATGGTATGGAAAAATTGAATGTAGTAATTGCCGATGACGATGAGTTGATGGTGCAATTACTAGATGCCATTGTACAGTCCGATGAAGATCTATCCGTGGTGGGAGTTGCAAAAGATGGAGAGGAAGCCGTAAGGTTGATTAAGGAGAAGGAACCGGATGTGATGCTTTTAGACGTGGTAATGCCAAAGATGGACGGTCTCGGGGTCTTGGAGAGCGTGAATCATGACACAACCATTCACAAAGTTCCCAACTTTATTATGATCAGTGCTGTGGGGAGGCAGGAGGTGACGGAAGATGCTTTTGCCCTGGGAGCAGATTATTTTATTATGAAGCCTTTCGACAGCAATGCTATTATTCAGAGAATCAAAAGAACGAAAAAACCAAGGACACCAAAGAGTTTGATTACTATAAAAAATCCTGTGGTATCTGATAAGGAGAGGAGCGATGCAACTTTGGAAGCCGATGTGACCAATATCATCCACGAAATCGGCGTTCCGGCACATATCAAGGGATATCAGTACTTAAGGGATGCCATTGTGATGTCAGTGAACGATATGGATATGCTAAACTCCATCACTAAGGTGTTGTATCCTACCATTGCCAAGAAATATGATACCACTACCAGCCGAGTGGAGCGCGCCATTCGCCATGCCATTGAGGTGGCATGGAGCAGAGGGAAAATGGATACCATTGATGAGCTGTTTGGCTATACCATCAATCACGGCAAGGGCAAGCCAACCAACTCAGAGTTTATTGCTTTGATTACTGACAAGATACGTTTAGATTATAAGTTGCGATAGAGGGTATTACAAACACTAGCGTATGTGTGAAATCTTAGGGGAAAATGTTTGAGAAATTGAAGGCATCAGAGAACACCCGTCCGTAGACGGGTGTTTTTTTAGGATATGAAAGCACGTCTTTCTACATCGTAGAGATAGACGTGGTCAGAAAGCACCTCATCTATGGCAACGTGGTGGCAGTTGACTTCTTGAACCATTTCATTTAGATCTTCCTCATGGATATCCTGGGAGAAAGGAAGGAGCAGTACTTCATGGATGCTGCTGGGAATGACATAAAATCTGGAGCCAAGCTTTTTGGCACACTGTTCCAGAATATTATCATAGAGCAGAACACCGGCACCGAAGAAGCGACTTTGGTTGGTGAGTACGAAGAGAGGAATTTGCTCCGACACTTCCTCCATAGAAATGTTATCCTCCGGCAGTTCTCCCCAGATATCTGTCAGCAGTTCCGGCAGTCGCTGCAATTGCGGAGGGAACAGGCGAGGAGAATTCTTCTTTGCCAGAATAAAGAGGGACTCTGCCGTCTCATCCCAGTGGATGAGATGCTCGTTGCGAATCAGTATGGTGGCATTGGTCTCCTCTGAGGTTACCTGACAGGTATTGGCAGGGAGATAATAGCAGAATACAATGGATAAATCGTAATAGGTGATATGAGGAACATCCATCAAAAGTTCCTGATTGGATTCTGTGTGAATCAATTTGAAAATAATATTGTCTCTTACCTGGGAAAAATCAGTGAAAAACGAGATGTCAATGCTCTGGGAAACCTTATGTCTCTCGTAGCATGCGACCAGACCATCACATATATTTGAAATGGATTTGCCATCGATGTACTCTTCGTAATACTGGGGTAAATAAATGGTTGGGGATATGTTAATGGATGGGTCGGTAATCAACAAGCCGTCCATAGACAGGCCGTTGTTTTTTAAGATGCGCTTTACCTGAAATTCTGTCTTCTCAGGAAAGCGCAGTGTGAGGTCAGCCAGTAGCTCCTCGATAAAATTTTCGTATGTCATAAATCCTCCGATTCTGACATTGGCAAACGAAAAGAGCTCCGAATCAGACTCGAACTGACGACCCCTTCATTACGAGTGAAGTGCTCTACCAACTGAGCTATCGGAGCAACACATTGATTATATATAAAA